>CAYNIU010000013.1:0-22311 GCA_964397365.1 uncultured Methylomarinum sp.
GAATAAACTTCAAATCTACATTTTGAATTAAATATTCAGGAACCGTATAGTCTTTCAAATAGATCGTTTGAGGATTAGCGTCACGCATGATTTTTCTTCGGATAGTTTTCAGTTTTTATAGCGAGTCGGTTGTTGCCGGTAATAAAATCATTCATTTTCGATTTTTCCAGTGGCAAAAACAAGCATCAGCAGCCAAGCTATTATAAAGGCCACACCGCCAAATGGGGTAATCATCCCTAGCCATTTAATATTCAGTAAAGCCAGTAAATACAGACTACCGGAAAACAGCAGTATACCGGCAAACATCAGCCAACCGGCCCATTGCAATAGTCTTGAGCCTGGATTTTGTTGTCTGCACACAGCAATAATTCCTAGTCCCAGAGCATGCCACATTTGATAAGTGGCCGCGGTTTTATAAACCGCCAGCATTTCTGAGTTCAGGATATGTTTTAACGCATGAGCGCCAAAGGCTCCCATGGCAACCGCGGTCATCGCTGAAAATGTCGCTAAAAATAAAAACAGCGATTTCACTATGTTTCCATCAGCCGAGGCATTAACTGCACCAGGTTGCAAGGCTGGGTACGGTGATCCAGTTGCTCTTTAATCAGCTCATCCCAAGCACTAGCGCAAGCTCCAGAAGACCCAGGCAAACAAAAAATATAAGTGGCATTGGCAACCCCGGCAATCGCCCTGGACTGTATGGTTGAGGTTTTAATATCACCATAGGAAATCATCCTGAATACTTCACCAAAACCGTCCAGCACCTTATCCAGTAATGGTGCTACAGCTTCAGGCGTGCCATCCCGCCCGGTCACCCCGGTGCCACCGGTTGTCAACACAACATTCACATCATCATCGGCAATCCAGCCGGAAACAACCGCCCGAATCTGATAAATATTGTCAGCAGCGATCTTTTTCTGGTAAAGCTGATGACCTTCCTGTTGTACTCGTTCCACCAGAATTTTACCGGAAATATCATCAGCTTCAGTCCGACTATCAGAAATAGTCAAAATAGCGATTTTAAGTGCTATAAATTGATTTTTTTGGATCACAGTATTTAAAATTGATAATAGTTTGGGGTACCCGCTGAAAACAGGACAAAATTAAATCATATCCTTTAAAGGGCAAAAAACTAATAAAGGCAACCCTTCTATAGTGAAAAAACGACTTTGCCTCCTCCAGTGAGGAGACAAAGCATCCTATATGCAATGACCCCCCCCATATTCATTGGTTTTACCTGAATCCGTGATTTCAATACGGATTCAGGTTTTAATTATTTCAACACCAAAAAGAAAGCCTCACCGCCTCTTTGAATGTTAATTAACAACGGTTGCCGCGGATCAACCACTTGTTTTAGTTCATCCAGGTTTCTGACCCGATAACGGTTGGCAGAGACAATAATATCACCTGGCCGTAAACCGACACGCCAGGCATAGGAATTAGTTTTGATTTTCTCAAACATCACGCCTTCAATCTGTCTTTTTTGCGTTGTCGCCAAAACAGTTCCTTGCAACGTCCGGTGTAATTTTTTACCTGCCAACTGTTGTTTTCTTGGTTTACCGATAACAGCGCGAACCGTCTTTCTTTCATTAGCACGGATAATTTCAATATCCACGCTGTCGCCGATCCCCATTAACCCGATCATATTGCGAATCTGGTAACTGCCCTTCACCTTTCGGCCATTTAAAGCCACAATAATATCTCCCGGCTCAAGACCTGCCCTGTCAGCTGCAGATGCAGTTTCAACACGACTGATAACCGCCCCGCGTTTACTTTTCAGACCAAACGCCTTAACCAGCTCCGGGGTTAAATCCTGGGTGGTGACCCCTAATAACCCCCGTCTGACTTCGCCATGCTTAACCAGGGAATCGACCAGTGTCATCACCATATTTGCCGGAATCGCAAATCCGATACCGATATTACCACCACCCGGCGCTAAAATAGCCGTATTCATGCCGATAAATTCGCCGCGCAAATTCACCAGTGCGCCACCGGAATTACCGGGATTGATCGAGGCATCGGTCTGAATAAAATCCTCATAGCCTTCAATTCCCAAACCGGAACGTCCCAAGGCGCTGATAATACCGGATGTCACTGTTTGTCCCAGGCCGAAGGGATTACCGATAGCGATGGCGAAATCCCCCACTTTCAGTTTTTTTGAGTCGGCAATAGGCAATGCTGTCAAATTTTCAGCCTGAATCTGAATCACCGCCACATCAGCTTCAGGATCTGTCCCCAATAATTTAGCATTAAATTGCCGGCCATCATTCAATGTCACCATAATCTTGTCTGCCTTATCAATCACATGATTATTGGTCACAATAAAGCCTTTTTTAGCATTAATAATGACGCCAGACCCCAAACTGTTTTTCTGTTGTTGCCGGGGACGGTTGGGTAATTGGAAAAAATGCCGGAAGAACGGATCGTTCAGCATCGGATTTTGGGGAATGGCCTTTGTTGTCGAAATATTCACCACAGCCGGCATACTGCGTTCCAGTATGGGCGCCAAAGAAGGCAATGCCTGACCATCAAGATATGGCGGCAATGCGGCATTGACATTGATAAAAAAACAAGCCAATACTGCCATCAGCGCCAGCTTATATTTTTTAGTTTGATTAATCATTCACAGAATCCTTGATTCAAAATAGGTTGTCCTGGCTACGCCAGAGACGAATGGGAACAACAATTGCTCAAAAATAGCATACAACCTTTGTCTTCAACGACCAACGCCAAGACAAGCAAACTGCACAAAAATTAAAAATGAGCCATCTGGTTTTGAATATAATGGCTAAATGCGTTTATTAAAAGCCCATAGTATTAAATTTTGCTGTTTTATTAACAAAACAGTTAAACATAATGCTCTATCATAACCAGTAGTGATCATTTTAAGAAATGGAAAATAATCCCTGTCAGTTTTGAATATTATGGTAACAATTTTCAGGTAAACCCAAATAAAAATGTCTATAGACATGTTCTCAGAGGATGCCCACAGTATTCGGCAATTGGTTCCGTTATCCAGAATATCCAAAGCCAATTTTACAGCGCTTTGTGAACAAGCTTCTGTGGAACAAGGTGAAACAGGGACATTTCTGTTTAAACAGGGAGACACCGAAAATAATTTGATTTACCTGCTTGACGGTCAGGTAAGCCTGAAAACTGACGAATTCAAGGTCGAAACCATTGAATCTGGAACAGATGCGGCCCGTTTTGCCCTTGCCCATCAGATACCTAGAAAAATTGATGCTCAGGCTGAATCAAACATTCGTTTTTTGCGTTTAAATGCTGATATGATTAAATCCTTAATTAACGATTTTAAAGAACAGGAGTCAAGTTATATGGTCGTTGACGAGCCCGATGAAAATGATAACGACTGGATGACAACCTTATTGAAATCCCCCATTTTCAGAGCCTTGCCTCCAGCCAATCTGCAACAAATAATTATCAGTCTTGAGGAAAAAAACTATCAGAAAGGTGACACAATTATCGAACAGGGAGTCCCGGGGGATTATTATTACTTGATTAAAAGCGGCGAATGCCTAGTCACCCGAAGACCCTCTCCGAATGCAAAAGCCATCAAACTGGGGCACCTTAAAAATCAGGATACTTTTGGTGAAGACTCACTGCTGTCAGGCGAACCCAGAAACGTCTCAGTAATCGCCTTGACGGATGTTTCGCTATTACGATTAAACAAAGAAAAATTCATTAATTTAATCAAGACACCTTCTTTAAAATTCATAACTTATCAACAGGCGAAAAATGAAATGGCCAAAGGCACAATCCTGATGGATGTCCGAACGCCAGATGAATTTCAGAAAAAACACCTGGAAAACAGTATAAATATTCCTTTTTTTTCGTTACGCATGCATTTAAAAACGCTGCATAAAAAACAACCGGTCATTGTTGTCTGTGAGAATGGTAAAATCAGTCAAGCAGCCGCATTTTTATTATTAAGAAACAAAATCAACACCTTGATCCTGGAGGGGGGTATAGAGAAAGTACCCGACCTGACAGCTAACAGCAAAGCCTCTTTTAGCATTGACGACGGCATTGAAACCATCGTAACGCCCCAATCTGCCGACACACTGTTAAGCGAGTCCAATACCGCGGAAAATCCCCAGAATGATGAACAATCGCAGATTCAGCAGCTCAAACAAACCATTTTACTGCTGCAGGAAAAATGCCGAACACTAACGGCAGAAAAAGAAGAAATCAGCAAAAAATACAAACTGCTTTACAAAAAGACAGAACAACTGAACACCATTCTTCATTCACTCAAAAACGGCGACCAATAATAATTGGTCGCCGTTTTCAATGACACACAAACCGATGCCTGAATAATCAACCGATTACTCTATTTGATTTTAGCTTCTTTATAGATAACATGCTTCCGAACCACTGGATCGAATTTTTTGATCTCCATTTTCTCCGGCATGGTTCTTTTATTTTTTGTGGTCGTATAAAAATGACCGGTTCCTTCGCTGGAAACTAATTTAATTTTATCGCGCATTTTCAGACCCCTTAAACCTTGCTTCCACGTTTACGAATATCAATCAAAACCTCATCAATCCCTTTTTTATCAATGATCCTCATACCTTTGGCAGAAACTCGCAGACGAACCCAACGGTTTTCACTTTCAACCCAAAACCTGTGTAAATGCAAATTTGGATTAAAACGTCTTCTGGTTTTGTTTTGTGCGTGTGATACATTATTTCCAGTAACAGGACGCTTGCCTGTTACCTGACATACTCTGGACATGATTACCTCTAATGCGTGTTCAGGCGATTATTTTTCCAACAACCACCTTATTCAAAAGTTAGCCAGTCTTTATACCAAATATTTTTATCAAGGTAAACAACATTCCATAAAATAAATTTGATAGAATCACTATTCGCAATCTGAAATCAGGAATAGCAATGACCATAAAATTCGGTATGGTAATGGATCCCATCCAGCAGATCAATATAAAAAAAGACAGTAGTTTCGCAATGCTGCTGGAAGCTCAGGCCAGAAACTGGGAATTACATTACATGGAAATTAATGACCTGTTTCTGGATGATGGAAAAACGTATGCCAGAACCCGGACAATAGAAGTTCAACGAGATCCACAGCAATGGCACAGATTTATTGGCGAACAGGAAATGGCGCTGGCCAACCTTGATGTTATCATTATGCGCAAAGATCCGCCTTTTGACCAGGAATACATCTATGTCACCTATCTACTGGAACAGGCTGAACGAGCCGGAACATTGATTATCAATAAACCGCAATCATTAAGAGACGCCAATGAAAAGCTTTTTACCGCCTGGTTTCCTCAATGCTGTGCAAACACCCTGGTTGCCAGGAATCCCCGAAGAATACGTGATTTTTTGCATAAACACCGGGAAATCATTCTTAAACCACTGGATGGAATGGGTGGCGCTTCCATTTTTCATGTACGCGAAAATGACCCTAATCTCAGCGTGATTCTTGAAATCATGACTCAACATGCCTCCCGTTTCATCATGGCGCAGAAATACCTGCCTGAAATCAAGAACGGCGATAAACGCATTCTGCTCATCAATGGCGAAGCTGTGCCCTATACCTTGGCCAGAATTCCAGCCACTGGCGAAACACGCGGTAATCTTGCTGCCGGCGGCAGAGCTGAAGGCCGGGAACTTACTGAAAGAGACCGCTGGATAGCCCAACAAGTCGGGCCGACCCTGAAGGAAAAAGGTCTGATTTTTGTTGGCATTGATGTTATCGGTGATTACCTGACGGAAATCAATGTCACCAGCCCGACCTGCGTTCAGGAACTGGATCATCAATTCGGACTCAATATAAGCGCCCAACTCATGAATTATATTGAAACCAAACTACAGGTTACCCGCAGTCTTTGATCATGCCGCCTCTATCCTATACGTCATCGCCTATTTCTCACAGTGATGCCTTATTGACGGCATTATTTATTGCTGCCGTGATACATGTCCTGATTTTGATGGGACTAAACTTCAGCATTCCGCAGCCGGAAAAGGTAGGCAAATCAATTGAAATAACTCTTTCCAGCTCACCGACCAGAAAGGTTCCGAAAAAAGCCCACTACCTGGCTCAGGATAATCAACTGGGAGCCGGCAGCAAAACCCAAAAACCGCAGCCCCCTAAACAGAAAACACCCAGCAACGGAACGACTCAAAAAAAACGGCTCACTCAAAAACGCTCGCCAACAAAACCTGCTGCGGCACAAAAATTGATTGCGGTTAAAAAGGCCCCCAAAAAAGTTATCCCTACAAAAAAGTCTGAACATATCTCACAAGCTAAAAGTCACCAGCCCCAGCTGACCGCTGAAGCCCTGCAAAAACAAATTGCCCAGCTAGGCGAACACATCCGGCAACATAAAAAAAGCTCCGAGTACAGTAAAATAAAATTCATTAACTCTGTCAGCGCTCACAGATATGTTGCCGCTCAATACATGAAAGACTGGGAAAACAAAGTTGAACGAACCGGCAACCTGAACTATCCTGATGTTGCTCGTAAAAAAGGGTTTTCAGGCACCTTGACAATGGACGTCGGCATCAAGGCAGACGGCAGTATTTACAGCATGCGTATCACCAAATCTTCAGGCATCAAAGCGCTGGATGATGCCGCTAAAAGAATTGTCCGTTTAAGCGCCCCATTTGCCGCTCTGCCAGCAGAATTATTACAGGAACTGGACGTGCTGGTTATTACCCGGGTCTGGAAATTTTCTGACGAATCTGGCGTATCGACCCGGTAATTTTTCAAACCAGATGAGAGCAAAAGGCTGAAATCATCTCCCATCCATAATCTGACAGCATATAATGACTCATTCCAATTATTTAAATGACCAGTTTTTAATAGCCATGCCAAACCTGGCGGATCCAAGCTTTGCCCATACCGTCACCTATTTATGTCAGCATAATGAAGAAGGGGCGCTGGGGATTGTCATCAATCGTCCAGTGGGCATCAAATTGGGTGGTATTTTTGAACAGATGAAAATCAAAAGCGACTCTGAACAAATTAATAACATACCGATTTTTGCCGGCGGCCCGGTTCAACAGGAAAGAGGCTTTGTGATCCACAGCACGACCGAAAAATCCTGGGACTCAAGTATTGCCACATCAGACAGCACCAGCTTGACCAGCTCCCGGGACATATTGGAAGCTATTGCCGCTGGTGTTGGCCCTGAGCACTTTCTGGTCGCCCTGGGTTATGCCGGCTGGGGCAGCGGTCAACTGGAAAAAGAAATTATCAATAATGCCTGGCTGAATACCCCGTGCGAAGATAATATTTTATACGACCTGCCCATCAATCAACGCTGGAATGCCGCCGCTCAGCAACTGGGTATTGATATTAGCCAACTGACAACCCCGGCTGGACATGCCTGAACAACACCCACAAAATATCCGTGACAACAATAAAACCTATCTGGGTTTTGATTTCGGTAATAAAAAAATTGGTATCGCCATAGGTCAAAGTGTAACGGCTATGGCCAGTCCGTTACAAACCATCCGTTCAAACAATCAACAACCACACTGGGAATCCATCAGCAAATTGATAATTGAATGGCAACCCGCCGCCCTTATTGTTGGCGTTTCCAGGCGACTTGACGGTTCGGATAACATTATCACCCCCAGAATTCTGAAATTCTGCCGGCAACTTGAAGGGCGCTACAACCTGCCCGTCTATCAGATTGATGAAACCTTATCAACTTTTGAAGCCAAACAAATGCTGTTTGATGATGTTCAGCTTTCGGCCGCAAAACTATGGGAAGTACAAGACCAATTAGCTGCCCAGTTAATACTGCAAAGCTGGTTAAATACACAAATACAATCATGATGCTAACAACACAAGATATTCCAAATCTGCTCAACTCCCTGGAAGCGGAAATAAAACAACAAATAACCACCAGAAACCTGAAAAACCCATTGATGATAGGTATTCATAGCGGAGGAGTCTGGATCGCCGAACAAATGCACAGGCGTCTGGATATGCAGGAACCCTTGGGACTCATGGATATTTCATTTTATCGGGATGATTTTTCGCAAATCGGTATGCACCCAAAAATTAGACCTAGCCGTCTTGCCCCTCATATGGAAGGGCGCGATATTATTCTTATTGACGACGTTTTTTACACAGGACGCACCATCCGCGCCGCGCTCAATGAAATTTTTGACTACGGCCGTCCTAACCAGGTTATCCTTGCAGTACTGATAGAAAGAGATGGTCGCCAAATCCCTTTAAAACCAGATTGCTGTGGCACCACCATCACCCTGCAACCAGGACAACGCATCAAATTGACCGGTCCACATCCGCTGGGTATTCATATTCAATCTTTTGACAACGCCGCTTAAACCAGCAACATGAGCAAAAATCTGCAATTGAATAATGAAGGTCAGTTAAAACATTTCCTGAGCATAGAAGGCTTTAGCCGGGAAATACTCACCAAAATTCTGGATACGGCCGAATCATTCGCCGGCATAACGGAACACCAAATCAAAAAAATCCCTTTATTGCGCGGCAAAACCATTGTCAACCTGTTTTTTGAAAACAGCACCCGCACCCGCACCACCTTTGAACTGGCTGCCACCCGGCTGTCTGCCGATGTCCTGAACATCAATATTGCCACCTCAGCGACCTCGAAAGGTGAAAGCCTGCTGGATACCATCCGTAACCTGGAAGCCATGCATGTGGATATGTTTGTGGTCAGACATGCCAGCAGTGGCGCGGCACAGTTTATTGCCCAACATACCGCCCCGCATATCAGCGTTATCAATGCCGGCGATGGTCAACACGCGCATCCAACCCAGGCCATGCTGGACATGTTCACCATACGTCGGCACAAACCCGACTTCAGCCGGCTGAAAGTCGCTATCATTGGCGACATCATGCACTCACGTGTTGCCCGCTCGCAAATTCAGGCGCTCAATACGCTGGGGGCTAAAGAAATCAGAGTTATTGCCCCAAAAACGCTACTCCCTGCCCATATTGAAAAACTCGGCGTTAACAGCTCCTATAATATGCAAGAAGGTCTAGCTGATATTGACGTTATCATCATGCTGCGTCTGCAAAAAGAACGCATGAATTCTGCTTTTTTACCCAGTGAAAGTGAATATTTCAAGTGTTTTGGTCTCAGCGCCGATAAACTCAGACTAGCCAAAACCGACGCCATTGTCATGCACCCAGGCCCCATTAACCGGGGAGTTGAAATTGATTCCAGCGTTGCCGACGGCCCCCAGTCAGTCATTTTGCAACAAGTCAGCAATGGTATTGCCGTGCGTATGGCTATTATGTCCATGGCCATGCAAAGCGCCGGGGAAGCGGTATGAATAAAATACTCATCAACAACGGCAGAATCATAGACCCGGCCAACGAAACCGACTGTAACGGTTCCATTTATATTGCCGATGGCAAAATCATTAGCACCATCCAGAAAACAGATGATTTTTCGCCTGATATTACCATTAATGCAGAAAAGCAGATTATTTGTCCCGGCTTCATTGACCTGAGCGTCCGCCTGCGTGAGCCAGGGTACACCCAAAAAGGCAATATAAAATCAGAAACCCATGCCGCCGCCGCCGCCGGGGTGACTTCTCTGTGCATCCCGCCTGACACCAAACCCGTCATAGATACGCCAGCCGTCATCGAATACATCAAGGACAAATCAGAAAAGGCCGGTTATCCACAAATTTATCCTATCGGCGCGTTGACTCAACGACTGGCCGGCAAAGAACTCAGCTCCATGTTTGCACTGAAACAAGCCGGCTGTGTTGCTGTCAGCAATGCCACCCAGGCTCTCAGCGACCTGCTGATTTTGCGCCGAGCCATGGAATATGCAGCCAGCCATGACTTATTGGTTCTTTATAACGCCGATGAAAAGGCCTTAAGTCATAACGGTTGCGCCCATGAAGGCGCCTTTGCCAGTCATTACGGCTTACCGGGCATACCCTCAGCGGCCGAAACTGTCGCTGTCTCCCAATGCTTGGAATTAGCCGAATTAACAGGTTGTCGCCTACATTTCAGTCAAATCAGCTGCAAGGGCTCGGTAATTAAAATTCAACAGGCCAAAAAATACGGCTTAAATGTAAGCGCCGATGTTGCCATCCATCAATTGCATTTAACCGAACATGATATGCAACCTTTTGACAGCGCTTATCATGTCATACCCCCTTTTCGCAGCAAAACCGATAAAATGTTTTTGCGCGAAGGACTGGCAAATGGCACTATAGATGCGATTTGCTCGAATCATCAGCCCCATGACATTGATGCCAAACTGGGTGCCTTTCCAGAAACTGAAGCCGGCATAGCTTCACTGGAAACATTGCTACCCTTATCTTTACGACTGATGCATGAAAATGCGCTAACCTTATCACAAGTCATCGCCGCGCTGACCCAAAAGCCCGCGCAAATTCTTGGCTTGAAAAAAGGCGCCCTGACTCCCGGTTATCATGCCGACATCTGTATATTTAACCCGGACAAGCGCTGGCTCATTAATTCCGATAATTGGAAAAGCTTCGGCCAAAACACACCTTACTGGAATAAAACCATGTCAGGTAAAGTCACTCATACCCTGCAGGCAGGAAAGATTATTTTTAATAACCAGAGGATAACAAATCGCCATGAATACCTTAAATAAATTCACACTCTCCGCTGTATTATTCGTACTAACCTCCGGGTGTTCCCGTGATTATGCCCCTGATGCAAACGCCAATGGCGAACAAATATATCAAGCCGCCTGTTCCGAGTGTCATCAACCGGATGCCAACGGCATGATCTTCAAAATTAACAGCAAAAACGCCAACCCCACCTATGTCGCCCATAAAGTAAAATCCGGTTCGCTGATGATGCCGTCATTTCCAAAAATGAAAGCCCATGACCTGAAAAAACTCAGCGTTTACGTTCTGGAACATCGAATGACAGAATAACCTGAAATTCAGGCCAGACAACAACTCCTATGTTTGCAAGGGTGTGGCTGGATTAAAACAGTCTGTGTAGGGTACCCATTGCGCACCCTACCCTTTGGCCTTGTTTTTAAATCGACAAGCCAGCTTTTTCCGTTACACTCTTGGGCAATTTTTTCTTCACCTTGACACCCAGATCTTCAAAACTACTGGCCTGCTGAATCAAATTGCCCCGTCCGTCCGTCAATTTGTTCATCACCCCCTCGTAAGTTTTATTGACCGTTGTCAATTGATTGCCCAATTTCTCCAAATCTTCGACAAAACCGCGAATCTTATCGTACAAAGAGCCCGCTTTATCTGCAATAATCCTGGCGTTCTCATTACGCTGTTCATAGCGCCAAATATTTTGGATAGTCCGCAATGTGGCTAATAAAGTAGTGGGAGTAACAACGACTATCTTATGTTCGAAAGCATCGTTAAATAACCTATCATCGGCCTGAAAAGCCGCCATAAAAGCCGCTTCTATAGGCATGAACAGCAACACAAAATCCAGCGAACGCAAGCCTTTCAAACTAGAATAATCTTTAGCGCTTAACCCCTTGATATGCGCCCTGAGCGCCTCAACATGCAGCTTCAATGCCTGCGCCTGTTGCTGTTCATCCTCTGCCGAACAATATCGTTCGTAGGCCAGTAAAGAAACCTTGGAGTCAATCACCACATCCTTGCCTTCTGGCAAGCGAATAATGACATCCGGTTTGAATAACTTGTTATCACTATCGCGTAAGGCTTCCTGTGTCTGGTATTCAATGTCTTTGCGCAGCCCGGATTGCTCCAGAACTTTTTCCAGAATCATTTCCCCCCAATTCCCCTGGGCTTTGTTATCGCCTTTCAAAGCCCGGGTCAGGTTCAAAGCCTCTTGATTCATTTTCGCAGTATCGCGTCTTAACGAAATAATTTCCTCACGAAGAGAAATACGATCTTTGCTTTCGTGATGATAAACCGTTTCCAGCCGAGCTTTAAAATCACCCAATTGTTGTTTTAACGGTGTAAGCAATTGTTCAATACTGGTTTTATTGGTTTCGGAAAAATATTTGCTGCGTTCTTCGAAAATACGATTGGCCAGATTTTCAAATTGCGTCTGCAGACCAGCTTCAGCCTGCTGCAGCAATTGAATTTTTTCAGCGCTGTTTTTTTCCTGCTCCTGCAAACGAGTCTGCAACTTGGCATTTTCCGTTTCGCTGGCAATCAATTGCTGCTGAAGCTGTTGCCGTTCAGTATCCTGATTCAGATACTGCCCCAGTTTTTCTTCAGCCACCGCCAATTTAACGGCATATTCCTGATACTCCTGATTTTTTATATTTAACTGCTGTTTTAGTAGCGTAATTTCTTCAGTCTGCCGTTTTCGCTGTTTTCTGAAAAACAATAACGCCAGCAAAAAACCACTTGCGCCAGCAATCAACAGCGGCCATAAGGCTTGCAATTGATTCATTATAATGTTTTAAAAATCTGAGCAACAACTTCCAGTGTTTGTTCAATATCATTATCAGTATGCGCCGCAGAAACAAATCCAGCCTCAAAAGCAGAAGGCGCCAGATAAACCCCCTGCTCCAACATGGCATGGAAGAAGCGTTTGAATAATGCCTGCTCACATTGCATCACCTGCGCAAAACGACTGACTTTTTCATCGCCGCTAAAAAACAAACCGAACATACCGCCTACCTGGTTAGCGCTCAACGCAATATCAGCGGCTGCCGCCTGCTGTTTTATACCAGCAACCAACTTCTCCGTTTTTTGTGTCAAACTATCATAAAAACCCGGCTTTGAAATCAACTCCAGCGTTTTCAAACCAGCCGCCATAGCCACTGGATTTCCAGACAGAGTCCCAGCCTGGTAAACAGGCCCCAATGGCGCCAGATATTCCATGATCTCGCGGCGGCCACCAAAAGCTCCCACCGGCATACCGCCGCCGATAATTTTACCCAATGTCGTTAAATCCGGTTTGACATTGTAATATCCTTGAGCGCCGTGCAAGCCCACCCTAAAGCCGGTCATCACTTCGTCAAAAATCAAGACACTACCATAATCGTCACAAACCTGTCTCAGGGTTTCCAGAAAACCCGGTTCAGGGGGGACACAATTCATATTCCCGGCCACCGGTTCGACGATAATACAAGCGATTTGCTCGCCCACTTCGGCGAAAGCCGTCTTGACTGACTCACTGTCATTATAGACCAGGGTGATCGTATCCGCCGCTACCGAAGCAGGCACGCCCGGCGAACTCGGCACACCCAATGTCAAAGCGCCGGAACCGGCTTTCACCAGCAAAGAATCGGAATGTCCGTGATAACAGCCTTCAAATTTAACCATTTTATCGCGTCCGGTAAATCCACGCGCCAGACGCAAGGCGCTCATGGTAGCTTCGGTACCGGAACTGACCATGCGCACCAGATCCACCGAAGGAACCAGTTCACAAACCTTGGCAGCCATGACAGTTTCTATTTCCGTTGGGGCGCCAAAACTGAGTCCTTTTGCTGCGGTTTCCGTCACCGCTGAAATAACTTCGGGATGTGCGTGTCCCAGAATCATCGGCCCCCATGACCCCACATAATCAATATAACGCTTGTTATCGCTGTCAAAGACATACGAGCCTGAAGCATGATCAATATAAACCGGGGTTCCGCCGACACCACTAAAAGAACGCACCGGCGAATTGACGCCGCCGGGAATCACATTTTTGGCCTGGGAAAATAATTCTGTTGCCTGGGTCATAATTTTTTAAATTGACTGAATAAAAGAATGAACTTGTATAGATCCCCGCGTGGGAACATCATTTTGTATAGACTACGCAATAGCCTACCCGAGGAAGCTGTCAGATTATGGGGGATGCTACTGCGACAGCCCCCTGGAACAGCGCCATTTTTCAAACGCTGGGCTTAACCGTCGCTACAAAATGGCGCTGTACTGCCTGTTTTTCGTTTTAACAAACAGACAAGGCTAATTTAACGCTTACCGAATAATTTAGCCGCTTTAGGACGCGCTTTTTCCTGTAAGCAATGATAAGCGGCATTTTCATAACGTATACGCAATGATTGCGTATTTTTATGTTCTTGCAAAAACTTCTCTGCTTCCACCGCGGTCAGGTCTTTCATCATAAATGTGGCAATACACAAACAAGGCTTGGTATAGCGTTTTTTATCGACATCTTTATTGATAGAATCCTTAATTTCCCGAGCCACACATTGCTCGGCAAAATCATGTTCAAACTTATGCTTGACCAAATCAGTGACCTCCATACCATGAGTATGGTCAAAAGCGGCATGCGCCGATTTTTTGGCAACTGTTTTCGGCTTGTCGTCCGAACAACCGTTCAATAAGACAACGACACCCAGAACGGCTGTCAGTGAAAAAATAGTTTTGATCGTTAGGTTTTGTTTTTTCATAGATTGATGGTCATGCCCGGCAGATGGCTGAAATTAAGAACAGAACTGTACCATTTTACCGGAACAGATTCTACTCCCCCCAATAAAGTACAAATAGCCCGGGAATAATCAGTTACTATAGCTCTAAATCCTTCAACCAACTATGAGATTGATCATTACTCTGCCAGAACTGACACCGCACCAATATTTCAGGTTAGTCACGATAACGCAGCTATTGCAATTTCATTGACTATATTGGGAATAAATCCATATCATTTAATTACTTTTAAATATATATCGTTTCCGTTATATTTGCTCATCTTTTGATTTTCGGACTTTTCATGGAATTGATTCATATTGCCGCGGGCGCTCTGGTCGGCCTGATTATCGGCCTGACAGGCGTTGGTGGAGGCTCGTTGATGACACCGATTCTGGTACTCGGTTTCGGCATTTCCCCCACTATCGCAGTCGGCACCGACTTGCTTTATGCCGCCATTACCAAATGCAGCGGTGTGTTTTTTCACCATAAAAACGGCTCCGTAGACTGGACAGTAGTTTTATTGCTGGGCAGCGGCAGCGTACCCTGCTCTGTGCTGACAATTTTCATGCTGGAACATTTACGTGATAGCGGTTTTAATTATGATCACATCATTATCGGTACCTTGGGTATCATGCTGGTTCTGACGGCGGCAATTATTATGATCAAAAACCGTTTGTTAGGTTTTATCCACAGCAAGCATGGCAACAGCCCGATCGTCAACTTAATCCGCAACAGCCGCCCACAACTTACTATTTTATCAGGATGTTTACTGGGAATTGTCGTTACTTTATCCTCGGTAGGTGCCGGAGCTATCGGTTCAGCTATTTTATTTTTGCTGTATCCCCGCAAACGCCCGATCGCCATTGTCGGCACTGACCTGGCTCATGCTGTACCACTCACCGCCATTGCCGGCTTCGGCCATTTGCACTTTGGATCTATTGATTTCAGCTTATTATTTGGCTTGTTAGCCGGGGGCTTACCGGCCATTTATCTGGGTAGTCTGATTGGTAAAAAACTACCCGATAAAGTTTTACGTCCGTTGATCGCTGTTTTATTACTACTGATGGGAATCAGGCTATTGCTGTCACAAGATTATGTGATAGAGACTATCAATATGTCCGCGGACCAAACAATGCAGTTCCTATTCGCACAATGGTCGATCCTTCTGCAATAGCAGCTTGCAAATCGCCGCTCATGCCAAAAGAAAAATAGTCCAGTTCCGCCATATTCAGCTGATTTACAGCCTGATAAAGTTGCCTGTAGGGCTGACATTGACGTTGATAATCACTTGCTGGTTCAGGTATGGCCATCACCCCACGCAAGCGAATATTGGCCAAGCCGTTGACTTGATCAATTAACTGTGGCAGTTTTGCCAATGTAACACCTGACTTACTGGCTTCGCCACTGATATTCACCTGCAAACAGATATTAAGCGGCGGCCAATTGACAGGCCTCTGTTCACTCAGACGTTTGGCAATTTTCAAACGATCCACGCTATGTACCCAGGAAAAATGCCGGGCAATCAGTTTGGTTTTGTTGGATTGAATCGGCCCAATAAAATGCCAGGTGATATTAAAGGCCCCCAAGGCCTGTTGTTTAATCAAAGCTTCCTGGCAATAACTTTCGCCAAAATGCCGTTGTCCCGACTGATAGGCAAGCGCGACATCGGCTGCCGGTTTAGTCTTGCTGACCGCCAGTAACTGCACACCGCCCACCTCTCTGCCAGCTGCCATTTCGGCCTGCCTGATTTGTGAGTTAATTTTGCTGAATCTTTGCTGTATTGTCGTCATAAAAAATTTGAGTGTAAGTCATATTGTTTATTAAACAACACCGCTTCAAAAAAACAAAGAATTGAACTATGTTTATTGCTTAACAGATTTACTTTTTAAATGACGGGGATTCATATGGACATCGCTGAGTTACTGACCTTTTCGGTAAAAAACAAAGCATCTGATTTACATCTTTCGGCCGGGCTGCCGCCTATGATCCGGGTTGACGGCGATATTCGCCGCATCAATATCCCGGCGCTGGATCACAAAGAAGTCCATGCGTTGATTTACGACATCATGAATGACAAACAACGCCGTGATTATGAAGAATTTCTGGAAACCGATTTCTCCTTCGCTTTACCCAATGTCGCCCGCTTCAGGGTCAACGCCTTTAATCAGGAACGCGGCGCCGGGGCCGTATTCAGAACCATTCCATCGGAAGTATTAACCCTGGAACAATTAAATGCCCCCAAGTTTTTTACCGAACTCTGTAAAAAACCCCGTGGCCTGATTCTGGTGACCGGCCCTACCGGCTCTGGCAAATCAACGACACTGGCCGCCATGATCAATCATATCAACACGACAGAATATGCGCACATTCTGACCGTTGAAGATCCTATCGAATTTGTTCATGACAGTCAGAAATGCCTGATCAACCAACGCGAGGTACACCGCGATACCCTAGGGTTTAATGAAGCGCTGCGCTCCGCCTTGAGGGAAGATCCCGACATCATTCTGGTCGGTGAAATGCGTGACCTGGAAACTATCCGCCTGGCCCTGACCGCTGCTGAAACCGGTCATCTGGTATTCGGAACCCTGCATACCACCTCGGCCGCAAAAACCATTGACCGGATTATCGACGTCTTTCCGGCTGCGGAAAAAGACATGATTCGTTCCATGTTATCCGAATCATTACAAGCCGTTATTTCGCAAACATTACTGAAAAAAATCGGTGGCGGACGCATAGCCGCCCATGAAATCATGGTCGGAACAGCCGCCATTCGCAACCTGATCCGAGAGGCCAAAGTTGCGCAAATGTATTCGGCCATTCAGACCGGTCGACAAGAAGGCATGCAAACACTGGATCAAAATCTCAAAGAACACGTTGAGAAAGGTCTGATCACTGCTAAAACCGCAATGGTTAAAGCAGTCAACAAAGACATGTTCCGTTAGGAGAAAACCATGGATTTTAATGCTCTGCTGTCTTTGATGGTAGAAAAGAAAGCCTCCGATCTGTTTATTACCGCCGGCAGGTCTCCGGCATTAAAAATAGACGGCAAAATTACAGATATATCAAAAAATTCCTTAACCTCAGAACAATCCAGAAAAATTGTTTTAGGCGTAATGGATCAACGCCAACGGGACGAATTTGAAAATACCAAAGAGTGTCAGTTTGCCCTCAGCGTCACGGGTATGGGACGATTCAGAGTCAGTGCATTTACTCAAAGGGATGCAGCCGGAATGGTATTACGCCGAATCGAAACAAAAATTCCTACCCCGGAAAGCATCCATTTACCCGCTGTTCTAAAAGAAATAATCATGCACAAACGCGGCCTGGTGATCTTTGTAGGGGCAACCGGCACCGGTAAATCGACATCACTGGCCGCATTAATCAGACACCGCAATGAAAACAGTCGCGGTCATATCATTACCATTGAAGATCCTATCGAATTTATCCACCCACACCAAGGCTGCATCATCACCCAACGGGAAGTAGGTCTGGATACTGAATCTTATGAAGTGGCGCTGAAAAACACCCTGCGGCAAGCGCCGGACGTTATTCTGATTGGAGAAGTCCGCACCCGGGAAACCATGCAACACGCCATAACCTTTGCCGAAACAGGACACTTGTGTCTTTGCACTTTACACGCCAATAATGCCAATCAGGCCATAGACCGGATTCTGCACTTTTTTCCAGATGAAATGCATAACCAGTTATTTATGGATTTATCCTTAAATCTGCGCGGGATTATCGCCCAGCAATTAATCAAACGGGCAGACGGCAAGGGTCGTTATCCGGCCATTGAAATTTTGTTAAATACTCCGCTAGTTTCAGACTTGATTCGCAAAGGCGAAGTCCACAAACTGAAAGAACTGATGAAAAACTCGCGGGAACATGGCATGCAAACCTTCGACCAAGCATTATACGACCTGTATGCAACCGGAAAAATCAGTTATGAAGACGCCCTCAATGCCGCTGACTCCAGAAACGAAGTTCGCCTGATGATCAAACTTGGCGCCGAAAATACCGGAACCCTGGAGGACAATGAAATGACCCTGGCAGAAACCGACGAAGACAAATCCAGCCTATATTAAAAATAATGGGGTCAGGTCTTACAAATCACAATCTCTGCCATTACACCAAACACAAACAAATATACATAAAGTACCTCACCCCCAAGCACAAACATTGCAAATCTTCAAAACAACAGCACCGAAAATGATATGATAACCTCAATTTACCCGCCCTGGGTCGCTGCCAAACATAAGATCCAAGCTATCAATCTTGAAAATGTAAATTGTAAGATCTGACCCCATATCACGTATGACTATTTTTAATCTGATCCTAATTTTAATCTGTGTTTTCGGTATAGCCTGTGGCCAGATTTTATTTAAATTAGCAGCGGAATTTTTCCCAAAAAGCTTGCTATTTACTGATATATTGACTTTTGCCCTAAATAAATATTTTCTATCCGCTTTAGTTATTTATGGTTTGGCAACAATATTATGGATTTACGCCTTGAAGCTAGTTCCCCTTAATGTCGCTTACCCTTTTATGTCTTTGGCCTTTGTTATCGTCCCTATCTTGAGTTATATTTTTTTAAAGGAAGTAATTGAATATAAAACTCTGGTCGGCACGTTGGTGATTATTTTGGGTTTATTAATAACCGTTAAATAAACTGAGCAATGAAAATTTCAGTAGCTATCCCTTGTTATCAGGTTAAAGATCAAATTTTAGACGTAATTCAGCGTATTCCTGCGCAAGTAGCAAAAATTTATGTGGTTGATGATAACTGCCCAGAACAAAGTGGCTTATTGGTGCAAACCTATTGCAATGATCCCCGCATTGTTGTCATTTTCCATGAAACCAACCAAGGTGTCGGCGGCGCAGTGATTAGCGCTTATCGTCAAGCATTAAAAGATCAAATGGACATTGTTGTAAAAATTGATGGCGATGGTCAAATGGATCCAAGTTTGTTACCTTGCTTGATTAAACCTATTGTTCAAGGAGAGGCTGATTACACTAAAGGCAATCGTTTTTTTTCCCTGGATGACCTTGTGGCAATGCCAATAGTCAGAAAGCTAGGCAATGCCGCCCTGTCGCTGATAAGTAAATGCTCTAGCGGTTACTGGAATATTATGGATCCAACCAATGGTTATACAGCGATACATTGTCAAACATTAGCATTATTGCCACTCGATAAGTTGCATACCCGCTATTTTTTTGAAAGTGATATGTTATTTCGCTTGGGAACCGTACGCGCTGTTGTGCGTGATATTTCCATGACAGCAAAATACGCGGATGAAAAAAGCAACTTACAAATCAAAAAAGTCATGCTTGAGTTTCCAGCCTTATATTTAAAGTCCTTTTTTAAACGTATTTTTTATAATTATTTTTTACGTGATTTTAACGGCGCCAGCCTTGAGCTTATTATTGGCGGCTTGTTAATATCGTTAGGTGCTGTTTGGGGTGCAGAACATTGGTTTAGTTCTATTGTCTCACAGCAGGTCGCCAGTTCAGGCACCGTAATGATAGCAGTACTGCCCATTATTATTGGCTTTCAGTTGGTATTAAGCGCAATACAGTTTGATATGGCTAATATTCCACGCGAACCGTTACAGAAAAGCGTACACATTATAAAAAAATAATCCTTAAACCCTGTTCGCAGCCTTATTTATGCATACCGTCAGTTACAACTAGCTCACCCTATCCCACAGTAAATCGCCTCTTTTTATCTTCAGCCATTATTATGTCATTATTCCTCAACAACCTGCGAAAGTATCCATATGAGACATGCGTTATCACAGGGCTGTTTTTTTACACCTTGTTTTACCTTACGCCCTCTTCATACGGCCATGCGCTTTCTCTTTTGGGCATGAATGGTGATGGACTGATTTTCGGAACCCCGCGTCCTGTTCGCAGTGATGAGTGGGCCGTATGGACACCCTATTTACAAAGCCTGATTAACAATGGCTTTTCTCGATACAATGAATTTTCGCTATATCATGAAGATTTCCGAAACTTCAATGCATTACCAATTCTTGACTGGGCACTTGTTTTTAAACCCCAGTTCTGGTCTTTTTTTATCATGGAGCCAGCGCAGGCCTTTTCCTTTTCACATGGAGTATTCATCGCGGCGTTTTTAATCGGTTGGAAACAGCTCCCCGAAAAGTTGATGGGGCACTACCCCTATGCTTCGCCAAGCGTTTTTATTTTATTTTCGCTAACCTTGTTTTTTTCCGGTTTTGTACAAACCTGGTGGACAACACTGGGGCCGGTTATTGCCTTCTTCCCCTGGTTGATGATTGTTTTATTGAACTGGAAAAAGAACACCATTGGTTATTATGTTTTATTATCCTATATCGCTGCAGTATGGTTGCTTTCTCATACCTACCCACCGATTATTATTTCTTGCGCCTATTTAGGCATCTGTTTAGTTTACGCATTCCAGCCACAATTTTTTTATAATCCCAAACGTATTTCATTGACCCTCATTGCGTTTCTTTTGGCCATAGGCGGCGTGGCTTTTTATTTTCAAGAAGTCATTGCTATCATGATGGGTACTGTGTATCCGGGTGAACGCATATCATCCGGCGGCGAAGTAGATAGTTATTTATGGTTATCTTCCTTTATACCTTATATCACGCATTCTTATTTAGAATCAATTAACAAAGCATTGAATATTTGTGAAATAGGCGCGGTCTCCAGCCTGCTTCCTTTAATAGCCATTTGTTTTGTCCGCTACCGCGATTTTACTTACAAAGGTAGCAAAGAGATACGAATATTATTGTTATGTACTCTTTTTTTTAGCCTATGGATGCTTGTCCCAATTCCTGCTTTTATTGGCAAACCTCTACTTTTAACCATGATTCCTGGGCGGCGGCTTCTTTTTGCTCTGGGTATAACGGTTAATTTTATAGCTTTAATTCTTTTATTGAAGCATGAAATATATTTAACATTAAAACGCGTCATCCTTTTTTCTATTTTGATATTGTTTGCCTGGAACTTACAAACATTATCAGCCTGGAGTATCGGACCATTTGAAAAATCCGCTCTGGAATTATTAGCGCTGCCTTTACTATGGTTATTATTTTTGCGGCTTCAAAAAAACAAAATCAACCCTATTAACACGCGTAGTTATTTGGTATTTACAGCCTTTTTAATCAATGCCCTTTATTTTTCCAGTTTCAACCCACTTCAATCAGCCGTTCCTATTTTTAATGCCGCCAATTCTTCGGCTGTTGCCAAACTTAAAAAGCAACAAGCACAAGACCCAAGAGGATGGTTGATCAGCCCCTACGATCATGGCGCCGTATTTAATGGCTTAGGGTTGAAGTCTTTTTCCCATGTATTGATACAACCTCAATTAGCATTTTTTAGAAAACTGTTTCCCGAGATTCCTGATAAGGAATTCAGGCATATTTTCAATCGTTATGCACATATACAACTTTATAATGGCTCGATAATTTATTCCCCCTCTCTTGATGTCATTCTAATTCCGTTAAAAAGGGTACAAGCCGAAAAGCTGAATGCAAATAGACTTATTCTCTATAAAATGAACGAGCTGAATAACCCTTTACCCGGTGGCGCACTTGATGTTATCACAATGGCAAACGACAAATTAATTTTGCTGGGCTGGTTTATGAGCAGTCAGCCGCATTATGCAACAAACCTGGATCATCTGCATATAGAAAGCTTTTCTTCTCTGTCCCGCCCTGATGTCGTAAAGGCAGTAAATGATGTCAGTCTGATAAACTCCGGTTTTAAAATAACCCTGCATTTGTCAGAAAAAAATAAAGAAACCATAGCAAAAGAAGGATTTTGTTTGGCGAGCGTTAGCGATCGCTACGGGGCAAGAATACCAGTAAGATCAAAACAGGATTCAGACCTTGATTGCAAAAAGTAACAAACGAACAAACGGGGTCAGGTCTTACATTTGACATAATCATTTTGTGGTGTCAAATGTAAG
>CAYNIU010000013.1:22411-26093 GCA_964397365.1 uncultured Methylomarinum sp.
CAAACGGGGTCAGGTCTTACATTTGACATAATCATTTTGTGGTGTCAAATGTAAGACCTGACCCCAAATTTGCAAATTTGCCAAATTACCAACTCCGAGGTGGCCAGGAGAAAGAAAAATCCTCCCGCTCTACCGTTAAATTTGGATTGTACGCCGGATCCGACAGTAAAGTTTTACGCCAGCGCTGTTTCATATAAGCCACCTCTTTATTAAATCGCGCTTGTTTCTCGGGTGTATCTTCATAGCCTCTACTGGCGGATTCATAATGATACAGTTCAGCATAAGGTGTCCATACGATATTCAGACCGTACTCTTTTATCCGCAAACACAAATCGACATCGTTAAAGGCAACCGACAAATTTTGTTCGTCAAAACCGCCGACAGCATCGAATACTTCTTTTCTAAGCAGCATACAAGCCGCGGTTACCGCCGACAAATTCTGGGTTAACAACAAACGTCCACAAAACCCCGGATTATCCCGTAAAAAATGCTTATGCGAATGTCCGGCAACCCCACCCAAGCCTACAATAACCCCGGCATGCTGAACCGTATTATCAGGATAATATAATTTCGCCCCAACTGCGCCCACTTCCGAATGCACAGCATGGCTCACCATCTCATCCAGCCAATCGCCATTAATCACTTCCAGATCATCATTTAATAAGGCAATAATCTCGCCCCGTGCCTGTGCCACCGCTTTATTATTCAAGGCCGCATAATTAAAGGGACTGTCATCACGAATAACCGTTACCCGCTCATCATCTCGAAGCCGTTGCAGATAACGCAACGTCACCAGATCATCGCTGCCGTTATCTATAATCAACAACTCATAATTAGTATATTGCGTTTTCGCAAAAATACTTTCCACACAACGACGCAACAAACCAAAACCATTACGCGTTGGAATAACAATACTGACTAATGGCAACGCCTCCGGTAGCAAATAACGAACCCTTAAAGCCCCGGGCAACCGCTCATGGTCAAACACTTCGGCAGCTCTCTGCTTTTGCTGCAAAGCACAACTTACCGCTTTTTCAATAAGCGCTTGCGCATACGGTTTTTCATGTATGCCATTAGCGGTACTGCCTTCGACAGCGCGCCAGTGATATAAAATACGCGGAATATGGATAATCTGTTCATTGTCCAGAGCGGCCACATAACGCAACGCCAAATCATAATCCTGGGCACCGTCAAACGCCGAATCAAAACCACCTAAAGCCTTTACTCCCGCAGTTTTATAAACCCCCAGATGACAAATAAAATTATGTGATAAAAACAGCTCAGGATTCCAGTCAGGCTTGAAATAAGGAGCATATCTGTTTCCCTGCAAATCCATCTTGTCTTCATCGGAATAAAACAATTGTGCATCAGGATACTGGCGAATAGCTTTTGCCACACGGTATAAAGCATCCGCCGCTAACAAATCATCATGATCCATTAACGCCACATAATCCGCCGCCACCAATTCCAAAGCACTGTTTGACGCCGCCGATATATGACCATTGCGCTTACGAAAAACCACCTTGATACGTTGATCTTTCCGGGCATAATGCTCCAGTACTTCCGCAACATACCTTTCAGTTGAAGCATCATCGGCAATACACAATTCAAAATGACCGTAAAGCTGCTGTAAAACAGATTCAATTGCCTCCTGCAAACAGACCTTTCCTGGATTATAGACTGGCATCAACACCGCAATTTTGGGTGGACTCTGCCAAACAGCAATCTCCGACTTAATGAGCTCCAACTCTTTTTCAGTCAACTCGCCATATGCCGCTAACCAAGCACGGTAATCATGCACATTAACCGCATTACCCTGATCTTCTTTAACACCCACTTCGTCTTCCAGTACTTTCGCTTTTTGCAAAAAACCTTTAACTTTTTCAGGCCCATCCTTAACTAGACGCACCATGCGGTAACTTACTTTACTGTGAACCCTCTTTAAAACCTGCTCCAGACGCTGCACATCTTCCTGATAATGGGCAGCAGTTTCCTGCAATTGCAACACTTGCTGATGCAATGCATGATTCTTTTCCTGCTCTTGTTGCAGCTGATCCATTAACTCAAACAAACGGCTATCCAACGCCGCGACAGTAGCCCGCCATTTCTCAATGGCTTTTTGATAATCTTTATTATGTACCTGTTCAGCATCCCGTTGCTGCTCAATGAGATCAATCTTTTCTTCCAGTTGCCGAATATGCTGCTGCTGATTTTTATTATGTACTTGCTCAGCATCCCGTTGCTGTTCTATAACGACGATCTTCTCTTCCAGTCTTTGAATATTTGCCCGATGATTTTTATTATGTTCCAGTTCGGCATCCAGCTGCTGCTTCAAATCCGCATAAAACACCCCCGAACTCACCAGTGGTTTGGGCGACAACGGCTCAGGAAAATTTTTCAGCAAATCTACCTTTGCCGGTCTGGCTTCAATAATAAACTGATAAGCCACTGCATCCGGCGCATGTAACACATTACGGACAGTTTCAGTAGCTTTCAGCCCCACATTCACCAACGCCTGCTCTATCGTCTCATCAGCCAGGTCGCGAATATTATAAACAATATCACAACAGGCATAGCCCGCCTGCATAAACAGAGCAATCAGTCCATTGCGCGTATAAAAATGCAAATGCGTTTCATCCAGCAAGCCCAGCGACTCATAATCAAAATGCCCTTGCAGCAATTCCAGACGAACAGAGGCATGCGCCACATTAGGCACCGACGCCAAAACAATACTGTCGGCATGTAAAAAAGGCTTGATATTGGCCAGCAATTCTACCGGATTTTTTAAATGCTCCAACACATCTGCACATACCAGCACATCAAACAGCTCTCCTTGTAATTCTGACAACCAATCGTCGTTATCCAAATCGGCGACAATAACCCGCTCACAAAACTTCGCGGCCTGTTGTGCAGCATCACCGTCAATTTCTACACCGACAACACGACAACCCAGTTCACAGCTTAAATACTCAGAAAAATAACCGCTTGAACAGCCCAATTCCAAAACCCGTTGCCGGGGTTTAATCCGTTTCGCCAAGCCCACGCGTGCATCATTTAACTCAGACGCATTAAATTTTATATGATACTTGTTTTCGCTCATCTCAATACAAGCGGGGTCAGATCTTACATTCCACAAAACCTTCTTGCCACTGTAAAATGCAAGACCTGACCCCATTATTTCATTATTTTTTAACTCAGGATCTTCACAATAACATCCTTGAAAAAAATTGCTAACATTCCTGCAAAAATCGTCCATGAAAGCCGATCATGTTTTTTACCCTGCTCCTTAATATCCCATTTCAATTCATCAAAGCGTTTATCAACCTGTTCAAAACGCCTGTCAACCTGTTCGAACTGCCTATTAACCTGCTCAAATTGCTTATCCACCTGATCAAAGCGCTCCCTGTTTGCCCTTTCTGCCTGTGCAAACTGACTGGCCATTTCTTCCCGGGTCACAGAATGCTGTGCTGCATGCAATAAATGCTGCAACAAATCTTTTTGAGTAAACTGTTCTGAATTTGTCTCTGTCGGCATCGTCTTTAATTCAATTGGAATCAAACTTCGACTCTAAGGACTCTATGCTTAATTGTCAATCACTACAACTAGAGAACTAGAGGGGTCAGGTCTTACATTTCACTCCACGGAGATGGCTTTGTAAAATGTAAGACCTGACCCCATTATT
>CAYNIU010000013.1:26193-36284 GCA_964397365.1 uncultured Methylomarinum sp.
CGGAGATGGCTTTGTAAAATGTAAGACCTGACCCCATTATTTTTGCCACATTAATGGTAAAGCTCGCCATAGCCACCATTGTTCCGGGTATTGGCGGATATTTTTTTCCAGCAAGCTGACTAATTGCCTCATAATCTCCAGCTCACCAAAGTTCTTTGCTTCAATTGGCGGATAAAAGCGGGCGCACAAACCATCGCATGATTCAAAAACATAAAAAGGCACAATCAATGCGTCTGTTTTTTTCGCTATTCTTGCAACACCTAAAGGAAAACGCGCCTCTTTACCCAAAAAAGGGATTTCAATACAACCGTTTTTATCACCCTCATAAGGCACATCAATAAACAACGCCATCACATGCCTATCCAGAGCTTGATAAACCGGTCGGACAGAATGGCCTTCCACCAAAAAAGGGCCGCCAAAACATTGTTGCAGCCAGGCCAGTTTCTGCAAGCGGTATTGATATTCAACCTCCGGCAAGCCATGTACATTGGTCTCACCGCCATCGCGTGTAATCGTACCCACGGAAATGCCCTGCGCCTTCATGCCGACACCCGCCATCCAAAATCGTCCAAAATGGCCACTGCTGATAATAACCCTCCGTCCGGCTTTTCGCGCATCCAAAATATAATCAAAATTTTCCAACTGTATAAAGCGCTCTATTTGCTGTTGACTTTTACAACGCCTGAAAAACCAGCTATCCAAAGCCTCGCGTTCAGTCATTGCAAAAAAGTAATCGGCAATACGCTCTTCTGCGCCATCCTTTAGCGTTAACACCGATTGCATTTGCGCCATCATTGCCGCTTTTTCCGCTTGATATTGTTTGTTTTGTAAGCGCCCATAATAACTGACCAGACGATACGCTGTTTTTTGCGGCAACCGGGCCAATAAAGGTAATAAAACATGATACTTAAAATACAAACTCATGCCGGTGAAACCCATTGATGTTGAAAATAAGCCACACCGACTTCAGTATTCGGCTGTCTTACCTTAAAATGACAACAACTTTCCATAGAATCGTAGACATGAGCGCTGGTAGAATCAATCAACCAGATTTCCAGACAATACTGTCCTGACAGCAAAGACAAATCGGGAATTTCATAAATCACCCCCAATTCGTTTTCACCGCTGACAAACAAAGACACCCCATCCAGCAGCGTACTCACACCAAAGCATTGTACGCCATCATTGCGTTTAATAATAATGCCAATATGCACATCCTCTATATCCAGACTGCTTTGTTTAGCCGCCATAACCTTTACGCGAAAACGATCTCCCGTTCGATACAGGGCATCACCTCCGGCATCCAGCTTCACATCCATCAAAGTCGCCTCTGTCAACCTCGCAGTCAGCGGCCTGCCACTATCTGCCGGCTTGTTAGCGGCTTGAGAAACCGGCACCGACACACGATTTTGCAACCGCACATGATCATTATATTGATCAATCACTTCAGCGCTGTCACCCTGAGCCTGAACCATCCCCTTATCCAACCAGATAGCTCGATTGCACAGCTCTTTTACATGGTAAAGATTATGGGAACAAAAAACCAAAGCCTTTCCTTGTTGTTTAAAAGCCATCATCCTGTCCATACTTTTTTTCTGGAAATGCTGATCGCCCACCGACAAAGCCTCATCCACCACGAGAATATCCGGGTCTACAGAAGTCACCACCGCAAAAGCCAGACGCACAAACATACCTGATGAATAGCTCTTGACCGGCTGCCGGATAAAATCAGCTAATTCCGAAAACTCAATAATCTCATCCACTTTAGCGGCAATTTGCCCCGCATTAAGACCCAGCATGGCGCAGCCCAGATGAATATTCTCCAGACCGCTATAATCAGGATGAAACCCCGAGCCCAATTCCAAAATAGCCGAAACCCGCCCGTTAACAAGCAACTCACCATGGGTGGGTTGTATCGTACCCGCCAACAGTTTCAGCAAGGTACTTTTACCAGCGCCATTATCGCCGACCACCCCTAACACCTCACCTTGTTCGCAGTGAAAATCAACTTCTTTAAGCGCCCAGAATTGCTCATGATACTGCTTTCTGAAAAGCAGCTCTTTTAAACTGTCTGCCGGTTTTTTATAGCGCCGGTAGGCCTTACCCAATTGTCTGGCAATTAACGCGCTCATATAAATTCCTTGGCGCGTTCAATGGTTTTCTGAAAAAACCACATCCCAGCCAATAACAGTACAAACGACAAACCGGCAACATACAGCAGCCCCACTCCCGGCATTTCTCCGCGAATAATCACCGCCCGGTATGAGTCCAGTAAATGAAACAGCGGATTCAGATTATTGACCGTCCTGAAAGCTTCTGGAATCATCTCCAGCGGATAAAACACCGGTGTTAAAAACAACAATACCGTTAATAACAGTCCCAACGCCTGGCGTAAATCCTGAATAAACACCGACAATACAGCAATAACACAACCAATCGCCACACTGAAACACAACCGAATCAATACCAGCAAAGGCAATAACCATAAATAAGCCGATATTTGCTGCAACAGCAACCACGCCGCCAACACAATAATCAACAAACCGATAGTTTCCGTGACCGCAGTCGCCAGCATGGGCGCCAAAGGCAATAACAGCGGAGGCAGCGTAGATTTATGCAGCAACGCACTATTGGCAAACAGACAATGGCTGGCCGCTAGCAGCGCATCCTGAAAGGCCAAAAAAGGAATCAT
The DNA here is from genome assembly GCA_964397365.1 of uncultured Methylomarinum sp. Lineage (GTDB taxonomy): Bacteria > Pseudomonadota > Gammaproteobacteria > Methylococcales > Methylomonadaceae > Methylomarinum. Next base: position 28,886 of record CAYNIU010000013.1, read on the forward strand.
CGCCGTCATTAAATACAAGGCAAAATGATAGGAATTATCTATCCCTGGTATTCTTACTTTCATGATGACTGAAAACACAAAGGAATACACCACAACCATAATCAAAGGTTGTAAAAACAACCAGAAAAAGCCGATAACCGTCCCTTTATAGCGATTGGACAGCTCGCGGGCAACCAACAATCGCAATGCATAGCCATGTGTTACACTGTTTTTAACAAAATTCAAAAGCATCCTGAACTGAAGTCACTGCACATATAAAGCTTACTGTGCATTAATTGGAGCAATGCCGGCTCAACAAGTGTCGGCACAGTTGGCTTGTGTGCGAATAAATTCGCACCTACGCGTTCGTACAAAGGTCTATTAACGCCGCTTGTGCGCCAATCAATTCGCAGCTTCGTGATTATACAAACAGCCATTAACGCCAGCGGCAATGGCCAAATGATTATTTATTTAGCGTGTCTGTGTCTGTCTGATATTCCTGTAGCTTTTTATGGATATAGCTTTCAATTGCCTTATCGTTAAAGTGCATTTTATTTCTACTGATTATTTGATCAAAATATTCTTCGCGTTTATCAGCAATATATTGCTGTTTTAATTGCGCCATGATTTTGTCTTTAACTTCGGCAAATGCCGGGTATTTTGCCGGATAATGTTGAATCAGCTTAATCAGATGATATCCGTATTTGGTTTTAACGGGATCGCTGACTTCACCGGCTTTCAATTTAAATGCCGCCTCTGCAAAAACTTTGACCAGTCGGTTTTCAGCAAAGCGGCCGATATGACCGTGATTATTTTTTACGGTCGGGTCTTCTGAATATTCATCCGCCAGCCTGGAAAAATCTTCTCCTTGTTTTAATTTCTTTTTGATCTCCTTCATCAATACCAATATCTCGGTCTCGTTGTGCTTTTCTTCAGTCAGCATAATATGTGAGACATCAATTTGTCGTGGTATTTTATATTGCTCTTTATGCGCCTGATAATGCACCTTTGCCAGCGGTTCAAAATCCGGCAACTGGTGTTGACTGAGCTGTTTTAATTTGGCGGTAAAATAATATTTATCTATTAAATGCTGCAGTTCCTGCTTTTCATAATCGCTGTCCGCCAGCCCTTGTTGTCGAGAAAGTTCAGCGACGGTCTGAATCAGATACAGCTTTCTTAACTGTTCCTTGATTAAGGCCTTATTCCCATAGAGCTTTTTGATACCCTCTTCCGGCGCGGTTTTTAAATGCAAATAAGCTTCCAGATTAATTGGCTTGATTTGATGACCCGCTTCGTCCTCAAGCAATGCAGCACTGACTACAGTGGCCACATTCATGGCAAAAAAAATCATTAATACGACTTGCTTTAACATTTATTCACCTTATTTTACTCAAAAAAAAAGACAGGCTTGCGCCTGCCTTTTTTAACTGAAAATCTAACTCAGCTTTGTTTATAGAGCTGTTCCAGAATTTCTATTTCTATGTAATGCCGCAGGAATTGTTTCACCTACGTTTTTAGAAGTATCTCCTGTGTTACCGCGTATTGCAGCAAAACTCATAGTAGGAACTCCTAAATAAACAGCGGCTGTAGCCGCCGTTGTCGTACCCCCAATGACAGCAGCAGTTGCTGTAGTAGCACTTGATAATGTCCAGTCCTTCCATCTAGGATTAGTATTATTCAAATCATAATCCTGAGTATTAGGCGTTGCATTAGTTTTCAATGTCAACTGCGCCCAACCTTCGGTAAAACCTGTCTCTAAAGTAAAAGTATCGGAAAATGATGATCCTAATACTTTATTCGTGGCATTATTGGTATTAGCAAAACTCAAGATATTGACTTCTCTTTCCAACTGAACATCAGTACCTGATACTACAGGTGAAAAATTAGTCCCAGTGACCGGCACTTGTTCTTCACGGTCATAAAAAGTCTGGCTATATAACACATCATCAAAAACAGTGATGGCTGCACCGCCTGTTTTTCCCGTCAGATCTACACCTTTATACGTCAGGAAATCCTTTGCTGTGGTGCCTTCATAGTAATAGCCATTAAAAATCCCATGTTTACGCATCGGAAAGGTCACTACCCAATCTGTAGCCCCATCAAACGTCGAATCAATAAAATACTCATTATTGATCGCTGTTGCCGCCAACGCATGAGCAACTGGAAATGGGTTAATGCCAGTAGCAACACCTGGGTTTCCATTTACTAAAATTGCGTTTGGATCTTTCAACCCCCAGTCAGAAATCACCGGCGACCAAGTGGGCTGAATTATAGCTTGTGAAGCATTACTCACCACTTCAGATTTAAATGCATTACCTGAAGCCAACGATGGGAACTGAAAAAATGCCGCATCATCTGGTTTGTAATATTGTGCGCCTGTTAATGCGCCTCCTGCAGCTTCAACCATTGTAGATCCAGTATTAGTTATACCCGCCATTATACTCGCAACTGTTGTGGTCGAAGCATAACTCATAGCATAATTAACCAATGCTGTCGGATCAGCAACAAAAGCGGCGCCATTAGTGACATCCAGTAAAATTGAAGTTCCGGCCAGACCGCCTGTTGGTGTCAGAAAACCAGTTGGATTAGCGCTGCCATGGAAGGTTATTTTAGCATCCGTAGTACCTTTTGTAGTACCAGTCCCAGCGGTTACAGATGCAAACGCACCCCCTTGACTCCAAGCACCTAATGCTAATCCTGAACCACCTACCACACTACAATCTTTCGGTGTTCCAGTGGAATCGTGAAGCAGCCCTGTCACCACAGTACTACCATTCTTAACAATTGTAGCGTCTTTTGTTAACTTGACAGTTGTATCAATCACTCCCATTTCAAGAACTTCCACATAACCTTCACGGGCATCAGTCACAGTGGTCTTCTTATAAACATCGCCTTTTAAAGCCACACCAGCGGAAGGAATAGTCGGATAAGTACAGGTTTTATCCGTAGTCCGCAGGATGGGATTGTTAGATCCATCTGGAGACACTGTAAAAGTAAACTCATCATAAGGCGACATATAGACATTAAAGTCCAGTACATCATTGGAGTTTCCGGACTCACGCAAACGAATCTTTAACGCTTTATATTCGTTTTTGGTATTTCTGATATTAAAGCTGGTTTGAAAATTGTTGTTGGTATTGTAATAGGGAAAAATCAATACCTGCCCTTCACCATCTGGATTGACTGAAACAGCCTCCGCCACTGGAACCGCTGCCACAGAAGCCAGCATTGCTGCTGTAGCCATTGCTATTTTTGTTTTCTTAAACATTTTATCTCCGAAGAAAAAATTAACTATAAATTTTTAAAAATTTATTGGTCGGAAACGTGATACCACTCATCTGTACTGGATGATCGTATCCAGTGTTCCTTAACCGGACTACTGCTCTCCGTGGAACCAAATCCCCTTCCAAAAACGATTCTAACATAAACCCTAACTGTTACAACACATTTATTTTCTTTGCATGCAATATCTTCAACCTCGGCCTTGCGCCAGACGCCTACTCCAGAATGAACGCCTTTTCTGAAATGTCCATAAGAGTAAACTTTCCTGTACTCGGGTGTTTCAAACAAATAGGCCTCATCCAATCGCCCGTCTATCAAAGCCGACCACCGCTCGGCAACTCGCTGCCTGAGACTTTCTTCGGGATGGCGCTCAACCAACGCTGCACAACCGCCCACCAAAAGTAACGTCAGAATTAACAGTTTCCATTTTACTGACATGTATTGCACTAAACCTTCACCTCCTGACTGCATAACATTATATATTAAAATCATCAACTCATTAAAATAACAATTAAACTACATTAGCTTTGCCACATGAGCCAATGTTTTTATTATAGTAACGATGTGATAAAAAACAAGCCTGCTGAATTTTTTTTTAATCTCCCCGGCCATAGCGCCCGCCCGCCCCCAAAAAAGCTTCAGCGAACTTTATTAATATAGTCACTCATTATGAAGTTTTTATTAAAATTTCATTTTTATTTCGGGGGGTCAGGTCTTACAAAACACATACCTTGATTTTTTTCTGCCAAGCCACCCCCTTTTACAAAGCACCCCGATTCCCGCTTTACTTACAAAATCAATGACTTACATCCATAGATTTTGGTGGCACGTCCTTGTACCACAGGAATCACGAATAAATCAGCGCTTCCTTAGCTGTTATTTCTGAATATCTTCAGTTTATAATGCCTTGTGGCGTCCCCCATTATTCACCTCTTTACGCAATTCTGACAATCATGATTGACACCCTAACCCATCACTGGCTGGAAATGTTAAGTCGTTACGGCTGGGTCATGCTGGTTCCTTTTCTGGAATGGCTTTGGCCCTCCCGCCGGCAAAAAATATTCCGCAAAGGTTTATTCAATGATTTGATTCACGCTTTCCAGCCGCTTAGCCTGCATCCGTTTGTTGTATCCGGTCTGGCTGTATCGCTTAGTTATTTTAATATCACGCTGTCTCATAGCGGATTAATCCATCTACCTTGGTATATCAATCTAATCGCCATTATTTTAATCTTTGAGGTAAGCTTTTATTTTTTCCATTTAGCTTCCCATAAAATTCCGATTTTATGGGCATTTCACCGCGTTCATCACAGTTCAACAATTCTGGATTCAAATTCCACTACTCGGTCACATATTATTGACAAGGCATTTTTTTCATCCCCTTATGTGTTGTTAATTATGCTCGCCAAGCCTGACCCCGAAGTCTTGTTTCTTTATACTGTCTTTCAATCCTTTTGGGATCGATATGGACACAGCAATGTAAACGGCCCTTTTTTTACCGGCCGAATCATTGCCTCACCCCACTTTCATGGCTGGCACCATTCAACTATACCTGAAGCTATAAATAAAAATTTTTCACGAGATTTTGTGTTTATGGATTATTTATTTGGTACGGTCTATTATCCCGACAAGGTTATTCCTCATTCTTTTGGTGAACCCGGTTACAGTAATAATATTCTTGTTCAACACTGGCTCCCTTTTCGCCATATTTATGACCATTCAAGAAACAACGGATTTGTGTCTTTGTTGTTGCCTTACCCCAACAAATCCGTCCCACATCACATAACGTCCGATTCTCCCATAAAATCATTACCGCTTTATGATTTTTTCCGACTCATTGCGGCGTTGCTTGTTGTCATTGTGCATTTTCGCTTTTTCTTTGGCGAGGTTATTATTCCAGATGTTTATGCCTCTTCGGCGCTTTCATGGTTTTTTATTCTCAGCGGGTTTATTCTTGCTTTCCGATACCAGAAATTTACCGGTTTAAGTGATGTAAAGAAATTCTTTCAACACCGGATAGCCCGCATTTTTCCAATTTATTATTTGTCAATAGCGGTAGGCACCGGGCTATTGCTTATCACTTATGATCCTTCGGATTTTAGCCGCCTGAGTCGCATAGGCTTATTACATTTTGTTACTTACGACCTTAATCAAAACCTGGATTATGAGCAGATTTTATCGGCATTGTTTGAGTCTCTTTTTTTTCTACAACTTTTTGATGACAATGAGTCTTTGAAATTTCTGATCAATCCGCCATTATGGTCCTTAGCCTGTGAAGCTGTTTTTTATATCGTCTTTCCATTGCTAGTCACGCTGCTTCGCCCTTCATTCAACTACTGCCGCTTGCTATTGACAGCGGCTCTCTGCCTTGGATTACAAGCCGGACTCATCACCCTTTTTATAGCGCCCAATACTGAGGTGGACTGGTACAATTCGAACAGCGCAATTTATACCAATCCATTGGTTCGTGCGCCAGAGTTTTTTCTTGGCATTGTCCTCTATCGTCTTTTTTCCAAGGTCAAATCATACGCCTCTTCTCGGGGTACCGCATACCGCTGGGGTGGTTTTCTTGTATTACAGATTATCCTCTACCCAATATGGATAAGCTATGCGCCCACACTCCCTTTTGAATATGCTCTTTACTATTTTATGGTTCCTGTCAATGCTCTGCTCATCTATACTTTAGCCCGGGTTAACTGGCACCCCAGCGCCCAGTGGCGCAGAATAGCCACGCAAATCGGAAATCTGAGCTACCCGGTTTATGCTCTGCACTGGCCGATTTTAGGTCTAATAAACTATTATGAAATCGGCCATTCATTATTAATAAATTACAAGTTTGTTTTTTATCTGAGTATTCTTTGTACGATTGTTGGGATTTCATTGGTTGTCCTTTTTATATTCGACATCCCCGCCCGACGTTTTCTGCGTAACCGTCAGTTAAATCACCCCCAACCTCAAAGCCATCAAGCTTAAAAAACTAAAAAAACGAAAAACGGGGTCAGGCCTTACAAAACACAAACATAAAAAAACGGGGTCAGGCCTTACAAAACACAAACAAGCATTTTGTGTCAATTGTAAGACCTGACCCCATCTACACAAACAAGCATTTTGTGTCAATTGTAAGACCTGACCCCATCTACATCTAATTGTATGCTTTAACTGCTCGGCTTACTGTTGCATAGCTCACACCAAAAACATCACCAACTTCACGTAGCGTATAATGTCCGCTTAAATAGGCTTTTGCCATTGCCTCCTGTCGATTACTGAATTGCTGTCGGTAAAATTCCAGGGGTTTAGGGGCTGCCAGTTTGTGCTTTTTGGGAATATCTTTCAATGATTGTTCCGGGGCAATCCTGCTTTGCAAGTCTTCTACAAAATCATCGGTTCCCAGATATATTTGATTTTTGAGTGATTTCCAGGGGGACGAATTACCCCCCCCTCCCTGTACAAATTCCCGATACTTTTTTTGCGCTGTGCTTTTGTTTTTCGCAAAACAACTGAGCAGCCAGTCAGTCACAACAACGGGCTCATTGTCTTTAAACCCGGCTGTTGCCCGATAGCTGCTCCATTTCCAGTCTTTAGCCGAGGCCGCCATTCCCGCCCTGACCGGATTTAAGACGATGTATCTTGACAGTTCCAGCAAATAACTGTCTTTTTCAACTAATATCGCTTTATAGCGCCCCTGAAAAACATGTCCCACGCGCTTATGGCGACGATTATATCCTTGGGTATAGGCGCCATTGATATATTTCATGCCTTTTGACAGGCTGGGTACACCCGTTTCTATCAACAAGTGGTAATGGTTGTTCATCAGGCAATAAGCATGGCAACGCCAATCATGGCGCTCACATGCTTTGTGTAATAATTGCAGGAAGGTCATGCGGTCATCATTATCAGTATAAATATCTTCACGCGCATTGCCCCTTGCTGTTACATGGTATAGCGCGCCTGCAAATTCAATTCTTAAAGGTCTTGCCATTGCCGCCTCCTTTATAAAATGAACTCTGATTTTAATATGGCTGCCGGTTTTTTATCAAATGTAAGACCTGACCCCAGGCTGTGCATTTCCCAAAAAACGGCTTAGCAGTTACAATTGCACGATTAAATCAACACACCCACTGATTTTCACTAGGCATTTG
>CAYNIU010000014.1:0-33405 GCA_964397365.1 uncultured Methylomarinum sp.
TAAACATCTCACCCGGCTGGGCATTGACGACAATTTCTGCCGGAACCCGACTGTCAGAACAGCCTATCCACAACAGTTCCGGCTTTTGGGATGTCGCCATTTTTTCAAAAAAAGTGGGGTCTTCGGTCGTTATTTTGTCGGCCCACTTCTGGTTGTTTTGCAATAAATTTTCAAATTTCATGCTGAGTCCTTATTTGTATAAAAGCGTTATGAAAAAGTCAACGTAAAGATCGTGATGATTGCAACACATTGTATGAACACAATCTTGATTTTTTGATGGATTGACAATTGTCGCCAAGTTTTAATAGCTTGTTCCCGGAGTAGCGAATATTGATGGAGCAAGTGGGTTTTGCCGCGGTTGATGATATCGGGGAGTTTTTTCCATAATCGGTACAAACCATACAAGCCGATGCCGCAACTTAAATAAAAGAGAATGAGCTGACTCAGGAATTTATCAATACCAAAAGCAACCATTAGCATATGTTCCAGTACGCTGGCAATACTTTCAACCAGGGTATGCAGCAAGACCATCAGATTATGAAAGAACACATCCGGGAATATGATCACAGCAAACAGGACTGTAAACAACAATAATTTTATAACGGAGCTTCGTGTTTTTAAGTGTTTTTTCATGATGACAGGTTCAATATTCGTTATCCGGTATTTCTCATTCCCGCCGCTATTGCGTTAATAGTCCCAAGCAAAGGCTTGATCAAAGGACTTTGAGTTGAATCTTGTGGGGCGGTTTGGCGTATCGACTGCAATAAGCTGATCTGGATAAAGTTTAATGGCCCCAGATATTCATTACGGCGGCGCAGTGACGCGGCCAGTTTCGGGTTTTCGGCAATGAGCTGATCGCTTTCGGCAATTCCCAAAATCCATTCGACACAGCTGTGATATTCACGGGCTATCGCGGCGTGAATTCGCTTTCCGGTTTTTTCATCAACACATAAGTCTGCATATTCTTGGGCGACACGCATATCGGATTTGCATAGCGCCATTTGAGCATTACTGAGCAGATTGCGGAAAAAAGGCCAATCTCGGTAAAGTGTTTGCAGGGTTTTCAAATGTTCAGGATTCCCCGCACACCAGGCCTGCAAACTGGAACCAATGCCATACCAGGCCGGAAAGGTTTGCCGGGATTGAGCCCAGGCAAAGACCCAGCCGATGGCTCGAACTGATTGTTTGGAACGATCCTGTTTTTTACGGTGTGAAGGGCGGGAGCCAATGTTGAGCTGAGCAAAATCCGATACGGGCGTGGCTTCGTAAAAATAATCCAGAAATCCTGGCGTATAATCGGTGAGTTGCCGATAGCTTTGTTCGCCAATCTGCGCCAGTTCATTCATGATGGCAATATTTTCCGGATTGTCTGCGGCAACGGGTTTGATTAAGCTCTGGCTGGCTTTGAGCAAACCCGTCACTCCCATGGTCAATTCATAAATAGCGGTTTCCAGATTATTGTAGCGATAAAACAGCACTTCGCCTTGTTCGGTAAATTTGATTTGCCCACGCACTGTGGTTGGAGGTTGGGCGAGAATGGCTTCATGTGTAGGACCACCGCCGCGGCCAATGGTACCCCCGCGACCATGAAACATACGGCAGGGAATACCTTCATTATCGGCAATCGCCATGACCTGTTGCTGCGCCCGGTACAATCCCCAGGCCGAGGCCAGGATGCCGCCGTCTTTACAGGAATCAGAGTACCCCAGCATGACTTCCTGTGGTTGACCATAAGCCCTCAGCAAAGCTTTGTATTCGACATGTTTGAACAGATTGTTCAAAATATTTTCAATCTGTTTCAAGTCTTCAATTGTTTCAAATAACGGACTGATACCGATATGACAATACCAATGTCCACCTATGCGACCGGCCAGGCCGTTTTGTGCCGCTAGCAGCAAGACTTCGAGAATATGACTGGCTGCGTGGGTCATTGAAATCACATAGCGACTGAAACAATCCTCGCCTAGTTCATGACGCATCCCGGCTATAACGCGAAATACGGCCAAGGTTTCTCGGCTGGATGGGGAGAGTTGATTAAGATCGTAAATCAAGCCGCCGGGTGTGGTGATGGCTTCTCCCAGTATTTGCAGTCGCTGGGATTCATCCAGCGCGTGATAATCCAGCCCCGCCACCGCCGAAAAAATCTCAGCGACAGCCTCGGTATGACGGGTGGATTCCTGACGAACATCCAGTTGCATCAAGTGAAAGCCGAAACTATCGACCAGGCGTAACAGATCCAGCAATTGCTGATTGGCAATGGCCTGGTCACCATGACTGATTAAAGACTGATGAATGATTTGCAGGTCATCATACAATTGTGTCGCACAAGAATAAGGGTGGTTGGCCGTTGCGTTCAGGTGACCGTTGATGCGTTGTTCAACTTGCGACAAGGTTTGTTGCAAACGGTATTTCATCAATGATAATTTGTGCCGATAAGGTTCCTGTTGGCTACTGTGGCCTAAGGTATCGGCAATTTGCCCCAGTAATTCCCGGTCGTTTTGCAGGCTTTTCAGAAATTCTTCTGTAGGCTGACATAAGCCATAGGAGTAAGCGAGTTGTTCGCGTAATTCTTCAATACGGCGGATATATTCCTGCAAAATAGTACGAGCCTGGAGTCGTAAAGCCAATTCAGTGGTTTCTGGTTTGACATTGGGATTGCCGTCACGATCACCGCCAATCCAGGAACCAAAGCTCAAAAAACCGGGAATGTGCAGGTTTGCAGCTTCGGAGCCATAAACATCATTCAAAGCTCTTTGCAAACCACGGTAAACCTGAGCTGTAGCCTCAAACAGAGACAGTGGAAAATAGAATAAACCGGTGTTAATTTCGTCCGATACGTTAATACTGCGTGTTCGTACTTCATCGGTTTTCCATAATAACTGAATATGATTATGTAATCGTTCCAGCGCCTGCTGACGAAAATAGCCAGCAACAGGAAAACCTTCGAGTTCTTTGTGACTGAGAAAAATATTACGCAAAGCACCGCGTACTGTTCGGCGTTTGGCTTCGGTCGGATGCGCAGTCATTACCGGCATATAAGACAAGCCGTTGAACAAAATCTGTAAATCGGCAATAGTCATTCCCGACTGCTTGAAATCAAGCAAGGTTTCATGAAAAGAACCGCTCCAGAAGTGTTTGTTTTTTTCAATTTGCCGACGGCGCAGGTTTAGATTGGTGGATTCCTCGGCAATGTTAAGCAAGTTGAAATACAGGCTGAAGGCTCGAATAACGTGACTTTGCATGTCAACAGGCAAGTTTTGCAATGTATCCAGTAATTGTTGCCGTCGGCACGGATTGTCATCGCGTTGCAGGGCGATAAACTGGCGTCGTAACTGCTCTACAGTTTCGGCTATATCCGGGTGAGCGTTATTGATGAGAACATTATCAAATATCTGTTTTAATAAACGGATATTGTTACGTAGTTGTTTGTCATCATTGTTGAATGTATCACTCATATTGACTCTGTTTATGTTGGTGTAGACAGTTATCTACAATACGATGATAAATTTAAATAGTAAATTAGGATGTATGGATTTATAATATAGATTTTATCTATATTAAAACCTGTGGAACGAATTAATTACCAGCATTTGTATTATTTCTGGATGGTTGCTAAACACGGTAGTATCAGCGCCGCCTGTGAATTGCTGCATTTGGCACAACCGACTGTCAGTACGCAATTAGCGGTTTTTCAGGAAGCTGTAGGGACAATTTTGTTGCAAAAAAAAGGACGTCGACTGGAGTTAACCGATACCGGGCGGACGGTATTTCATTATGCGGATGAAATTTTTTCCATAGGGCGGGAGTTGGCTCATGTATTGAAAGGTCATAATAGTGGACATAAATTACGTTTGAATCTGGGTATGGCCGATGCTTTGCCTAAATTAATTGCCTACCGTTTGATTGAACCATTGTTGCAAATGCCTGAAGCGGTACAGATTCATTGTTTTGAGGATAAGACCGAGCGTCTGCTGGCGGAAATTTCCTTGCACAGCATTGATATTGTGTTGTCAGATGTACCGGCTACGCCAGCCAGTGGAAAAGGTATATTCAATCATTTTCTGGGTGAATCGGGTGTTGCTGTGTTTGCCACTGCAGATCTGGCGGTGCGTTATCAGAAGGGGTTTCCGCGATCATTAAACGGCGCACCGTTTTTACTTCCTACCAGTAATACAGCATTGCGACGTTCACTGGATCAATGGTTTGATGCGAATGGCATATCCCCCGTTATTCAGGCCGAAATTGAAGACAGCGCTTTGCTGAAAACCTTTGGCGGCGCCGGGAGCGGTTTGTTTTTCTCGCCTCTGGTGGTGGTCAATGAAATTCAGCGCCAATATGGCGCAGAAATGCTGGGACAGATTGATGGTGTGCATGAACGATTCTATGCTATTACGGCTCAGCGCAAGTTAAAGAATCCATTGGTCATGGCGATTCTGGAAAATGCACAACAACGACTATTTGGATTATTGGATACGCGGGTTTAGTGAGACTGTTTCTGTAAGTGAATGAAATAAAAGCCGAACCTGAAGTTAAAAAAGGATATTACAAAACCATGAATAAAGAAAAAAGACGGGCTATTTTTGAGCGTCTGGCCAAAGCGATAGCTGATCCTGTTACCGAGCTTGAATACAGTACTCCTTTTGAATTATTAATTGCCGTGGTGCTATCGGCTCAGGCGACGGATAAAAGCGTGAATAAAGCCACGGCAAAACTGTTTCCGGTTGCCAATACGCCGCAGGCTATTTTAGAACTGGGGGAGGATGGGCTGAAAAGCTATATCAAAACTATCGGGTTGTATAACAGTAAAGCGGCCAATATCATCAAGCTGTGTCGTACTTTGCTGGATAAGCATAATGGTGATGTTCCACAAACCCGGGAACAACTGGAAGCCTTGGCCGGTGTCGGCAGAAAAACCGCCAATGTCATTTTGAATACTGCTTTTAAACAACCCACTATCGCAGTTGACACGCATATTTTCAGAGTGGCAAACCGTACGCGTATAGCGCCTGGGAAAACCGTTCTGGAAGTGGAAAAAAAACTGGAAAAATGGGTGCCGAAGCAGTATAAGCAAGATGCACATCACTTATTGATTCTTCATGGCCGCTATACCTGTATCGCCAGAAAACCTCGTTGTCACAGCTGTGTTATTGAAGACTTATGTGAATTTAAAGAAAAAAACTGACTATTTGTCCGATAGTCATTTACTGGGTAAATGTTATGTGTAACGGATGCTATTTCAGCTAAAAAACCAGTTTAAGCAATTGTAGTGTTTCAAAGTTCAAACTTTCAACGGGGACGTCGGTCTTGAGTGTAGCAATATAAACATCAACACGGATAGCGCCGCTGACCGGAACCCTGATTAATTCATCAATTCCATCGGCTGGTGTTATATTGCGCTGAAGAGGAACAATATCTTCTACTGAACTCAGCTGGCCCTGAGTATTGCGGATTAAGGAAAATATTTTGCCATTGAAAATATAAACAACATAAACATCAACCGGGCCAGTTTTATTCATGTTTTTATATTCAAGAGCAATAACCTGTTGACCTTGTTCACGCCAGGTTTTTAAACGGGTGCTGAATTGTTCATAAAATTTGATCATCCAGTCATCATTAAATGAAGGAATGCTAAAGTGGCTGTCATTGGGTTTTGTCAGATTGGCGGGGGAAGCTGAAACAATTTGTTGAGCCTGAGTTTGATTGGGGCGGGTGCTCCAGAACTCAGCTTGCATTGCCGCGCCGCCTGACAGACCGCCGACATTTAATTGTGCGCCAGTGACTGTTTTAGTGCTTTGGTTTTTATCAAGATGGATATAAATTAACCCCTGCTTACCATCACTGCTGCCGGTCATAATTAACGGTGCTTGAGTGGCGCTTACAGATAAAGAGCCTTGTAAATTTTTGCCGGTAAAATGGCTGAAATCAAGATCATCATTTGCAGCGACAAAAGCGGCAAGGGTTTTGGCGGTGGCCAACATGTTGCCGGATAAATGCAAGCCCAGATTGGCGCCGCCACGAACGCCGCCGGGCATACGAAGACCAGGACCTGCCGCGCCACTGGCTAATTCAGTAAACCAAAGTTTGCGGGTTATCAGTTCATCATCGGTTTCGGTGAAACCGGTAAAATAACCCGGTTTGTCGGGGTTGGGCAGCCAACCGTCTGAAGGTCCCCATTCGCCGTTAAGTACAGGTTTGGCATTGGCCTGATTGGCCGTCCACCAAGACAGTATGTTGCTTTGTTGTTCTACAACCGCAGTTCCAATGTAAGATGCCGGGTTATTCCAGGGTTCGCGATTGCCGGGAAGATACAGATGAGGTAGTACCGCATCAAATGTATCACTGTCATAGATAAAACTGGCCAAAGCGCCTCTGGGGTCTAAGGCAGTAGAACTTGAAACCAGTAAATGCTCGTTATCAAGGCTGCGGATGTGCTTTGCCAGTTTCTCAATAAAAATTTTGCGGATCTGTGCGTCAGTATTGGGGTCACTGGCCGCCCGCGTCCATTCGAAAGAATCCCATTCATTCAATACTTCATAAGCCAATACAGCATCACCATAACCGCTGTTATTGATGGTATTGATAACCCAGTTCCAACGGGCTTTGGCCATTGTCAGAACATCAGGATTTGAGAAAAAATCATTGATGTCGGTTAACGGGCCGCCTTGACTGGTATGCCAGGCAGTTCTCGGCAAATAATTATCATAGTAAAAGGTATCAAAAGGACTGATTAAGACATAAATGCCATTTTCTGCACTGAGGCGTAATACCTGCACAATAAAATCTGCCATTTTGCTATTGAATGTCCCGCGAGGACTTTCCAGCCAATAGGCGCAGTTTAGTTGATTGAAAATACCGTTATTAGGTACATTTAAAGAGAAATCTTCCAAAAACAGACGCATGACGGTAATGCCGCTGGCTTTTAATTGAGCCATGTAGTTGCGTATTTTAGAACCGGCTTCTGGATTTTGGGTGAAATTATGGCATTGGCTACCAGTCCAGATATTGTCATTGTATAAATAACGAATGGCGTCATCCTGATGTAAATATTGAGCGCCAATCGGAATTAAAAGCTGACCGTTTTCTTTAATAAAATAGCGGCCACCCGGCGCAATGGCCGCAAACCCCTGGTATTTATTTGCCGGAATTGCGCTCTTCAGCGCGGCAATGGAAAGTGTTGTGGATGGCTCTGAAAAGGCGACAGGGCTGTAATTATTTGCTGTGTCAAAGGCGCGTACTGCAAAATAATAGGCGCTATCGGGTTGTAATCCCAGGACACGGATGGTTGTGGACGTAAATGCAGCTAAATCTTTCTGTTGATTAAAGGGCCAGGTTTTGGCCTGAGTGAAGTTGGCTTCTGTTATTGGCTGTGTCGAATAACGAATATCAAAACCTGCGACAGCACCGGAATTATTGTTGTCGCCAGGGTTATTCCAGTGTAGTCTGAGAGAGAAAGGGCGTGGGTTATCCACAAGCAGATTGGTCACAGCAGCCGGTGGCGTGGTATCGTTGTTTTCCTGGAAACGTAATACAGTATAAGCGGCCGGGCCGTTTAACCCTGATTGTGAGCTGTGAAATTCGCTATGCTTTAATTCAACATATTCGTCAATCAAAATGGGGGTGGTAAAACGTAATTTGGCCGGTTCAATGCTTCTGTTGTCAGAAAAGTCACGGCTACCGCCACTGTCATCAGAAATAATAATGGTATTAATGCCGATGCTATCACCATCCGCGTGTCTGGCGCCGGGCAATAATGACCAGGGAATGGCGACTTCGATGCTGTAACCTTGGTCAATATCAGCGGCATTATTGACCGTACCGTTATGGCGCACCTGGTATTTGATGCCCTCAAATAAAACGGGATCCAGTACACCGGTGGCGCCGCCGGTGTTGTTGCCGGCATTAAAACTGCGTCGGGAAACAACGCCGCTACCGCTGACAGGGTCAGTAAAGTTACCAATATTCAAGGCTAGGAAACGGTCGTCGCTTTGCAAATAAGTATCTTTGGACTGGTTCAGGTCAAAATACCACTCGATGGAATCGTCATTGTAACTTTCCCAGATATTACCGGCGCCGCCGCCTGAGCCATCCGCCCATAGCTGTTGATCTTCCACATCAGCGGCAAGATAGAGGAATTGATCGTCATGGGCGTAATACAATTTAATGCTGCGCTGATTATGAAATGCCCGACTTAAGGGGATCAACTGTTGTTCGGGCCATTCTCGGTCATTAATAACGCCATCAATGACCGGGGTGGCCTGAAGTGCATTGATAGTGTACGGCGCAGAAAAAACAGGAGAGAGTGTTGAGACAAGAAGCAGACCTATCAGTAGTTTTGTTGGCATAAAAAGTATCCGGGGTAACGGCGTTTTGTTCAGGGGCGTTTCCATGTTGTAAAAAATACCAGCGCCGCTCTGAGGTCAATTAAAACAACGCCATAATAGCTGTATCGTCAAGTCATCATAGGCGTTAAATAGACCGGACTGTTTCCAGTGTAGTTCATTTGCGGTTATGAAACTGATAGATTCGTCATAAACAGAAAACCGGGGATGAAAAAAAGGGTCGGAGCGATTCAGTTTTGTCATCCAGTGTTTCCATAACACAGTAAAATCCTGTTCTTGCCATAAATCAGCCTGATTTGGGCAAGGGCTGGGGAAAACAGCTTGGGCAAGAACAACGGCGAGATGCTTTACCGCCTGATTATGACTTAATTGCAAGGCAAGGTGGACATCAAAACCATGGTTGTGATACTGACAATTAAATAATCCTGCTTGCATGAACAATTGTTTTTTAACGGCCATCAATTGCCAGGGCACAGCGGAAACTTCATGATTAATACCCATCCAGCCACCATAGCCGATATCTTTCGCATGGCAGCCATAATGCCAGCGTCCGGCGCAGCCCCGAATGCCTAAAGTCAAGCCGCAGCTGTGTAATTTATCATCGCGGTAGGTCAATTTACCGGTGACCAGACCAATGTTTTTTCGGGTGCAGTGGGCTAACAGTTCATCCAAGCAGCCCGGTTCAGGTTTTAAGCGGCCATCGGCAAAAACCAGAATATCTCCCCGGGCTTTATGAGCCAGAGCATTTAAGCGCATGGGAACGGACTTGCTGTTGTCAGAGCAGATTAAAAGTTCATCGTTCTCATGCTGTTGCCAATGCTGGTAAATATTGTCCCGCGTTGTTTGTGAATCGGCTAAAATAGCAATAGATGTTTTTGGGCGGGGATTTAGCGGATAGGTTAAATTATGGCAGCCGGGAAAATTAGTCGGCTGGATAATAGCAGCTGATTTTTGCCGTTGCAAATAAGCCCGGACTGCCGCAATGCCTCTATCATGCGCTTCCGGTTTGGCGGCGGGGCCGGATGATAATGATCCGCTATGTAAACGCATATGGTAAAGAACATCGGCAAGGTGTTCAATACGCGAAGTTTTTTCAATGGCTCTAAGCAGCAAATCATAATCCTGAGAACCGTCGTAGGCGCTGTCAAATCCGCCAAGTTGCAGAAAAAGCGTTCGCCGGATAACAACAGGATGGTGAATATAATTAGTACAAAGTAATTTTTCGAGTGAAAATTTGGGTTTAAAACCGGGGTATATACGTTGATAATGATCATCAAAACGATCTTCGTCAGCGTATAGAATATCCGTATCAGGGATTTTATTGAGTCGTTGGGCGAAGGCTGACAGAGCATAAGCGTCCAACAGATCATCATGATCTAAAAAAACCAGAAAAGCGCCTTTTGCCAAATCAACGGCTCGGTTGCTTGTTGTCGAAATACCTGATTGCTGTGATTCCAGACTGATTTTGATGCGATGATCAAGCGCCTGGTTCTTTTGTAATACATTCAACGTAAGCCGGTCAGATGCATCATCGGCCAGAATCAGCTCCCAGTCAGCGAAAAACTGGCCGCGAACAGAATCAATACATTCCTGCAACCAGTGTTCGGCAGGATTATGCACCGGAACAATAACGGAAAACAACAATTCTGGATGCCGACGCAGGGAATATTTTAAAGGGGCTTGTCGTTCCCGTTCCCGGCACCATTCCCGATAGCCACCGGATGATTCGCCAGCGCCTAATTCAGGCGCAATCACAGGAGGTGTATAGGTTTCAGTCATTATCGTCCAGGTGGGCGTAAGGTTGTCCAATTTCCGGGTTTACACCAATATAGTTGAGTAAATCAGCGGCCTCCTGAGGTGGTTTTCCCATCGGGAAGGGTTTGCGAAAATGGTTAATTGTCAATACGGCGGCAAGGATTCCGGCAGGTAGCGATAGTAAATGAGCAAAAACGCCGATATAAGGGCGACTTGGTGCTGAATATAAGTTATTGTTATGGTAAACAGCAGCATATTTTCCGCACATTGAAGTCGGTCGTCTTGCCTCCATATTGGCATCGGTGATGACCAAATCATATTTTTGTCGGAATAATGTCGGCAGCAAAGTCAATGGTTTAATAAAGCCGGGTTGGCGTCCAAAGACTTGTCTGTATGGGCGGTCAGTCTGGTGGTATTCCAAACGGTGATGATCGCATAAAATATCAATAGTTGCCGAAGTTCCGGTTTTTTTCAGCACACTCAGTATTGCCGTTTCAAAATCCTCAATAGTAATATCAATTAAAATACGTTTTATATTATGTTGCTTAAAAAAAGACGCGTCTAAAGTTATACGCTCTTGAGCAAATATTATCCATGAATCCCAATTGCCGAATTTTCCGCGCCAAGCATCGGCAAAAGCGTTGCTTAAAGTTTGTCGGATTTCATAATCCCCGATAAGGGCGCTGTAAAAAATACGGCGATGCAGACGCATAAGTGCAATGAACAGTGATTTTAAATGTCTTCTGCGTCGGTGGTTGGCAATTAAGCGTAAGCCATTACGCTGAAAAAAATACAAACGCATTGGTGCAAAAGGTTTAGCCCAGGGAAAATCATGAAAGGCTTTGGCGGCGGTGACGCAGACACCTTTTTTATTAAAGGTTTTGCGTAATCGCAGGCATAAATCAACATCATCACTAAAGATAAAGTAAGCCCAATCCATAACACCCATTTGTCTCAGGGCATCGGCTCTGACCATTAAACAACAGGCGCTGGCGTAATCAATATCCAATATTGGTGGTAACTCCGGGGCAACCTGAAAGCGATACCAGGCCTCAACAGGGGTTGAACGATTAAAATCAACACCGCCACCAGCTTCCTGAAGGGTGTCGGGTTGTGATGAAATGTAGATGGCGGGAGCGGCAAAAATATAATCAGGATGAGCATCCAGAAAAGATGACAAGCGGGTCAGACAATCAGCTTCAGGCAATGCGTCGTCATCAATAAAAACAAGATATTCACAGCCGCTGGACAATGCCGCCAATGCGGCGCAGTTAAATCCCCCGCAGCCGCCTAAATTACTTGAACTGGCCAGTAAGGAGACCATTGGAAAGCGCTCCCGTACAATTTCGGCGGTACCATCACCGCTATTATTTTCAGTTACAAAAACTGGAATCTTTTGATGCACAAGCGTGGCAATCAGTTTGATAACAGCCTCTTGGTGTTTGTAAGTGACAATTGCAACAGCAACCTTGGGTACGTTAAACAGGTGTGCAGACATAAATTTTTAGGTGATTCTAAATAAGTGATGAATAATGCTGTTTTGCCGAAAGAAAACCTGACAATCCTGACGGATATGCTCCGGTAAAATAGTTTTTTGTACCGGTGCGATCAGTCCGGCTTTAAGTCCTTTAAAATAACTGCTGAATTCACGAAAACAAACGGCGCGGACGAAACCGATCAGAATCCGCGAGACAATCATATAAGCGGCTAACGGTTGCGGGTAATAACGTCGCAATAACCATAAGGTATTGCGGGTGGGAAAAAACACCCGTCGCCAGCCGGGGCGTTGATTGGGAATACCCCGATGTACAATGATACACTGAGGATCATAAAACACCTCATAACCTTGCAGACGGACTTGAAAACAAACATCAATTTCATTTTGATAAAGAAAAAAATCTTCAGGATACCAACCTATTTTTGCAAATAAATCACGCCGGATAATAAAGCCGCAGCCAATAAAAAAAGGCGAACGGACAAAAGTTTTGGAACGTGGTAAATGCCAGCTCCACTGAGCGACACCTTCTGGTGTTTGGATATGAGCGGCAATCACACCAATATCCCCACGATTATCCAGCGTGTGTAACGCCCGTTCCAAGCCGACAAGTTCCATAGGGCTGGAATCATCGTCCAGAATCAACAAATAATCACCGCGAGCTTTTTCAAAACCGGCACTATATCCGGCAATACCGCGATTATCCGGTAACAGAATACTGATAATGCCGGTCTGAGATTGTAAAAATTCAGCAGTGCCATCCTCAGAGCCGTTATCAATGGCAATAATTTCCATGTCGTGACGGTTTTTGCAGAGCTTTTGCAGAATCCGGCAGGTTAATTGTGTTTCCGGCAGTTTGTTAAAGTTAAGAAAAACAATGGATAATTTAATCGGGACAGGATTTTTTGTTGCCATCAAAGGGTTGTCTCCCAGTTAAATTTATCAGCAAAGACCTGTAAGGCTCGAGCCACAATATCATCCATATCATAATAGCGGTTTTCCGCCAGTCGGCCGACTAAAGTGATCTTTTCAAAGCGCTCGGCAAAAGCCTGATAGCGATCCAGGATTTTTTTATTGTCACTGGTGAAAACAGGGTAATAAGGAATATTCTTTTTCGGGTCATTGCGGTCGAAATCCTGCGGAAATTCTTTAACAATAGAAGTACCGAAAACCGCCTGGCCGCTGATATGTTTAAACTCAGTGATGCGAGTAAAATCATAATCATTGGGGTAGTTGATGGTGGTTTTTTCCTGGAACTGATCGCATGTTAAATGTTCAAACTCGAAATTAAGAGAACGATAAGGAATTTTTCCAAAGCGGCAGTCAAACAATTCATCAATAAGCCCGGTAAAAATCAAATGACCATTAAATTCCTGATTCATAAAACGCATTGCGCCGGAATCAAAATCAATGCTGAAAACATCCTTGTAATCCGTGTTTAACAACAAGCTGATGTTAGCGTGATTGAGCATGTTTTCAAAAATTCTGGTATAGCCATGCGCGGGAATGAGTTGATATTTATCCTGAAAATAACGGTTATCACGGGAAATATGAACAGGAACGCGGGCGGTCACTTCCGTAGAAATATCTTCAGGTTTTTTACCCCATTGCTTGGCCGTGTAATTTACAAAAATCTTCTCATAAATAAAATCGGCAAGAAATTTAAGCTCATTATCATCAATTTGACGCAATTCCAGAATAGGCACTTTAACGCCATATCCAAAACGGGAAATCAGCTTGAGTTCCAAAGATGCGGCCAGGGAATTGGGAAGCAAAGCGTGTAAGCTATTAAGGTTAAAGGGAACCGGTACTTTTTGTCCGTCAATAAAGGCTAAAACCTCATGTTGATAATGGCGCCACTGGGTAAACTGGCCAAGATAATCAAATACCGCTTTATTATCGGTATGAAATAAATGGGGGCCATATTGATGAATCAAAATGCCATGATCGTCAAAACGGTCAAAACAATTGCCGCCGATATGATGGCGCTTATCAATGACCAAAACACGTTTGTTTTGTAGATTGGCAAGACGCTCGGCAAGAACAGAGCCGGCAAAACCGGCGCCAACAATAATGGTGTCAAACATAGGTCAGGAAAAGCTAATTTGAAAGCCCCATTATACTTCACTCACCCCTCCATGTGGAAGATGGGGTCAGGTCTTACAATTGACATGGAGTCGATGACTGTGTTTTGTAAGACCTGACCCTATTTACATTTATCTAAGCCAGCCAGTCTTGGGGGTGTAGGTAATTTTCATAAAGGACGGCTTCTTCACTACCCGGTTCCGGTTGCCAGTTATATTTCCAGTTGGCGACGGGCGGCATTGACATCAGAATGGACTCAGTGCGTCCTCCGGACTGTAATCCGAAGAGAGTGCCGCGGTCAAAAACCAGATTAAATTCTACATAGCGGCCGCGACGATAAAGTTGAAAGGCGCGGTGATTGTTATCAAAAGGGGTGTCTTTGCGTTTTTTAACAATGGGAAGATAAGCCTCTATATAATGATTGCCTACGCTTTGCATAAAGGCAAAACAGCGATCAAATCCCCATTCATTCAAGTCATCAAAGAACAATCCTCCAACACCTCGGGTTTCATTGCGGTGTTTCAGAAAGAAATAATCATCACACCATTTCTTATAACGCGGATAAACATCGGCGCCAAAGGGTTCACAGGCCTGACGGGTCGTTTTATGCCAGTGAATCACATCTTCCTTAAACGGATAAAAGGGAGTTAAATCAAAGCCACCACCAAACCACCAGATAGGTTTTTCTCCTTCTTTATCGGCAATAAAAAAACGAACATTGGCGTGAGAGGTGGGTACATAAGGGTTATGGGGATGCATCACCAGAGAAACCCCCATGGCCTGAAATTTCCGATGGGCTAATTCTGGTCGAGCTGCTGTGGCGGAAGCGGGTAATTTATCACCAAAGACATGAGAAAAATTAACACCGCCTTGTTCAAAGACTTTACCGCCACTTAAAACCCGGGTTCTGCCGCCACCACCTTCTGCGCGTTTCCAGTTGTCTTCAATAAAGCGTACTTCAGGTTCAACCGTTTCCAGGGTCTGACATATATTGTCCTGTAAATGGAGTAAATATTTTTTTATGCGATCAATGTCGTTAATGTTCATTTTAAAAGTTCCAGACGTGAGGAATTATCCATAAAGCCATACTAGCAACAATGAGGCTGAGGGGGAGGCCCAGTTTTATATAGTCGATAAACCGGTAACCACCCGGACCAAAGACCATCAGATTGGTTTGATAGCCTATTGGCGTAACAAAACTGGCGGAAGCGGCAATCATAACAGTAACAGCAAACGGCGTTGTGTTGACAGCCAGACTTTCCGCGCCGATCATGGCGATGGGGAACATAATAATTGCGGCGGCGTTATTGGTAATGGTTTCCGTCAATATTGCTGTGGTCAGATAAATTAAAACCAGCATTAACCAGGGTTCTCCGCCGGCAAGCTGTAAAGCCAGTCCAGCGATAATTTTCGCCAGACCTGCTTTTTGTACGGCAGTTCCCAGACCAAAAGCACAGGAAATGACTAATAGAACCTGATAGTCAATACTGCGGCGGGCGTCTTCAATATGCAGACAACCACTGAGCAGCATGGCGCCGGCTGCCAGTATAGCAGTTTGTAAAATATTCATGACACCGGTGATGATCAATAAAATCATTACAGCCATGATGCTTAGCGCCCAAGGAGCCCGATCATGGCGTATTTTGCAGGAATTTTCCAGTCTGCTGATTAATAAAAAGTCACGACTGTTGCGGAATTTGAACAGGAAGCCTTTTTGAGCCTCCAGTAACAGCGTATCACCGGGTTGTAGCTGGATATTGCCAATTTTGCCTTGCAGGCGATGGCCATTTCTGGCAACAGCGAGAATAACGGCATTATAACGATGGCGGAAACGAGCCTGGCGTATATTGATTCCAATAGCCGGGTTTTCTGCGGCAATAACCGCCTCAAACAGACGGCGTTCATGTTCTTTTCCCCGTAGTTTGAATAGTTGTTCTGTAGCTACTTCAAGGCCGCGGATACGGCGTAATTCGACAACCGATTCAACCGCTCCGGCAAATATCAGTCTGTCATTTGTGTGGATAGTTGTTTGTGGTGAAACAACGGGAATGACTTCACCATTACGGATAATTTCGATTAAAAAGAGACCAGGCAAGTGTCGTAAACCGGCATCCTGTATAGATTGAGCTGCTAATTCACATTCCGGTTTTACCAGCATTTCCAGCAAATATTCGCGAGTATTACTGAATTTTTCAATTGCTCCCGGCCTGTTAGATAACAGATAAGGACTGGCAATAACCAGATAAAAACAACCGGCAATGGTGATGGGGATTCCTACTGCAGCCAGTTCAAACAGGCTGAATCCCGGCAATCCCGATTGACGCATTAAACCATCAACAAGCAAATTGGTGCTGGTGCCTATCAGCGAACAAACGCCTCCCATTATTGATGCATAACTAAGCGGTAATAGAAAATTAGAGGCCTTAAATCCGCTGCGTTTGCACCATTCCTGAACAGCGGTGGTAAATATGGCTACTACCGGGCTGTTATTGATAAACATACTGAAAGTAGCGGCGGGGAGTAACAATCGTAATTGTGCTGTGAATATATTTTTGGGTTTTCCTAATAACAAGCGGCTTAACCAGGCAATGGCTCCAGTTTCCCGTAATCCTGAAACAACCACATAAAGCACAGCAATAGTGGCCATACCGGGATTCGCCAGTCCGGCCAGGGCTTCTGCGGGGGTCAGGATGCCACTCACGATTAAAAAACCCAGCGCACTTAATAATACAGTGTCAGAGGGAAAGCGGTTGCCGGCCAGTAATAACAGAGAGCAGAGCAATATAAAGGTTACAGCTATAAGATCAAACTGTATCAAGATAACGGCATCCTTGAATGTGTAGAAATTAATTTAATATTTCAGAATCATATTAGCATCCCTGATACAAAATGGGTGTTTAATAAATCTAAAAACAGTGTTTATCTCAGGCTACAATTAAGTTGTAAATCAGTCAAAAAAACGAGAATAGAAATGCAGGAAATATTCATTGGCGCAAATGAGCGTACCCAGGTAATCATGGATCCGGCTATGGGTAATCGCCATGGCATGATTTCCGGAGCGACAGGAACCGGCAAAACCATCACTTTACAGATTTTAGCTGAGGGCTATTCCCGACTGGGTGTGCCAGTCTTTATGGCCGACATCAAAGGCGACTTGTCAGGTATCGCCAAACCGGGACAGGCGCATGAAAAGATTACTCGACGCCTTCAGAAAATCAGGCTTGATGATTTTCAATTTCGCCCCAATCCGGTGGTTTTTTGGGATATATTGGCCGGTAACGGGCATCCTGTTCGTACAACCATTTCTGAAATGGGACCTTTGTTGCTCAGCCATTTGTTAGAGTTGAATGATACTCAGTCCGGTATCATTTACAGCGGTTTTAAAATTGCCGATGATCAAGGGTTGTTGTTGCTGGATCTTAAAGACTTACGTTCCATGTTAAATTGGATGGCCGATAATGCCAGGGAGCTTAGAGCAGAATATGGCAATATTTCCTCAGCCAGTATTGGCGCTATACAGCGACGTTTACTTGTTCTGGAAGAACAGGGGGGTGAAAATTTTTTTGGCGAGCCAGCGATACAGCTGGATGATTTTTGCCGCACCGATTTTTCTGGTCACGGTGTTATCAGTGTATTGGATGCGACAGATTTAACCTCAAGATCGCCCCGTCTGTATGCAGCATTTTTGTTATGGTTGCTGTCCAATTTATTTGAAACCTTACCTGAAGTGGGGGATGCAGAACGGCCTAAACTGGTGTTGTTTTTTGATGAGGCGCATTTGTTATTTGACAGGACTCCGCGTGTACTGGTTGATAAAATTGAACAGGTCGTCAGGCTGATAAGATCCAAAGGGGTAGGGGTATATTTTATTAGTCAGAGTCCTTTGGATATTCCTGAAGGTGTATTAGGACAATTGGGATTGAAAATACAACATGCATTAAGAGCGTATACCCCCAAAGACCGGAAAGTGATCAAAGCTGTAGCAGAAACTTTTCGCAGCAATCCTTTCCTGGAAACAGAGCAGGTCATCCAGGAACTGAAAACCGGAGAAGCGCTGGTATCTGTTTTGAATAAAGATGGCAGCCCAACAGCGGTTGAAAGGGTTCTGATTCGACCGCCAGAATCACAAATGGGTGCTTTGACAAATGCCGAGAGAATGCAATGTATCAAGCGATCACCTTATAATGGTCGTTATGATCAGGTTGTTGACAGGACATCAGCCTATGAAATATTGAAACAGAAAGCAGAACAAATGGCAGCAGCTTCCAGGCGGGAGGAAAATTCAGGAAAAAGTGAAAATCATGCTGGTGGACGTCGTGGGCGACAATCGGTTGCTGAGGCCTTGCTGAAAAGTGCCGTTCACAGTATAGGAAGTCAGATAGGACGACAAATCATCAGAGGAATCATGGGGTCTTTGCTTGGCGGCCGACGATAATGGCTTGGGAGGAGACTGACCAGGCCAGGTCAGTCTTTTCGGCTCGAATTAACGACGATATTTTTTACATTTTCATGGCGCCGCCGCATTTGCCTTCGCCAGATTTTTCTGACATATCTTTTTTAGGGGAAGATGGCATGGGTTTATTGCCGGCGCATTTGCCTTCGGCGGCTTTTTCCTGGTTGCTTGGCATCATGGATGAACCGCATTTGCCTTCTCCGCAGGCGCCATCTTTCATTTTCATGGAACCGCCGTTGTCACCGTCTGATTGAGCGGTTTGCAGGTAACCGGCAGATAATTCAGTGAGAGCAAAAGGGTTGCTGTCGGCGTTTATTGTGTTATCGGCTTGAACAGCTGTAGCCGCCAGGCCGGATACGATAGTGCTACCCAAAGCAATGGCGAAAGGTGTTTTGCTGGTTTTTTTCATAACTTCTCCTTTAATGAATAAAAAGTGACTGATTGATAAAAATCAGAGTGAGTATTGGGAAAATTTAGGACTGTAATAGTGAAAAACAGTTCAATTGTTTTCCGAATAATGAACGGATGCCTTTTTTAACAGGTTAAAAGGATATATTGCAAGTATTTATTTGGTTGGACAGAAGTTGAGCCGACCAAAGTATTTTTGAACGATACGGAATGAAGCGGGAATAGAAGAATGACGGGATAAATTTCGAGATGAGGTTTCGTATTAGTGCGATAAAAGTTCCTCTGTAAGCAAACGCTGCCAGAGGAACTTTTAGCTGAATTATTCCATTACATTGTTGAAATCTTTTCTACCTTCAAACTGGGCCGCTGCTTGTTGTACAGTCATATCTGCTTCCATAGCCAGATGTTCTGTTTCTCTACCTTTCAGTAATAAAACGAATGCAATCATAAGAACCGCAGATACTGCAACAACGATAGTGTAAGTATTGCTTTGTTTTTCTTCAGCCATTTTTATAATCCTCTTGGTATTATTGTAATAATATAAAAGCCCTTAAATTTTAAGGGGGCAACTCGAGTTGCTTGTCGAATGTTTAGATTTGTTTTTAGTCGACGCGTTATTTGTATCATGGCAAAAGGTTTGATGTCAAAACTATTATTCTTAATAATGGATTTTTATTTTTGCTATGATTAAATTCAGTTGAAAATCAAGGTGCAATCCAGCTGATTTTTCCAGAATCAAGGAGCTTATGTGTTTGAAGTTGCCGAGTTAGGACATACTGTCAAAAAAACTGATTACCAGGATAAAGTCACAATACTGCGAACACGGTTGTTGATAGCTCAACAAAAGCTGCAAACATGCGATTTTTCTGTCGTCATTATGATTTCCGGAGTTGATGGCGGCGGGAAAGGGGAAATCATTAATTTACTGAATGAATGGATGGATACGCGCTATATGCGGACGGTGGCTTTTTCCGAGCCGTCTGATGAAGAAAGAGAGCGTCCTAAATTCTGGCGATATTGGCGAACCTTGCCGCCGAAAGGGGCAATCGCTATTCATGTCGGTTCCTGGTATAGCGCACCCTTGGCGCAAACAGACGCCCTGGGTAAGAAGGAGGGTCGGTTGTTGCTTGAACTCATGCATATCCGTCAGTTTGAGCAGGAGTTGGTCGATGATGGCGCTTTAATTGTTAAATGCTGGTTACATCTGAAAAAGGACAAACAAAAAAAACGACTTAAAGCGCTGCAAAAGAATCCGGAAACAAAATGGCGGGTGACTGAAAAAGATATAAAGCATCTGGACTTGTATGATGATTTTATTGCGGTGGCCGAAAAAGTATTGTCGGAAACCAGTACTGCCGGTTCACCTTGGTTAATTGTTGATGGTACTGATATTCACTACAGTAGTTTGACTGTAGGACAACACATACTGAATCGAATTGAACAGCATATTGAACGGCGTGAAATGCAGAAAACGGTGAATTCGGCGAATAAAGACGCCGCTATTCATGCGGTTAATTACGTCAGCCAGCAAAATCTGCTGGATTCTCTTGATTTGTCGCTACAATTGGATAAAAAAACTTATAAGCAAGAGTTGGCAAAGTACCAGAGTAAAATCAATAAATTGACGCGTCAGGCGCGGGAATTGAAACGCTCCAGTCTGTTGGTGTTTGAGGGATGGGATGCAGGAGGAAAAGGAGGCGCTATCAGAAGGTTAACCCATGCGATGGACGCCAGAAATTATCAGGTGATTCCGGTTGCCGCTCCGACTGATGAGGAAAAGGCGCACCATTATTTATGGCGTTTTTGGCGCCATATTCCACGCGCCGGACAGGTGACTGTTTATGACCGGAGTTGGTATGGCAGGGTTTTGGTTGAGAGAGTGGAAGGATTGGCCAGATGTGGGGAATGGCAGCGCGCCTATTTGGAAATTGTTGATTTTGAAGAAGCCTTGGTGTCCCATGGCATTGTTTTGCTCAAATTCTGGATGCATATTGATAAAGATGAACAGCTAAAACGATTTAAGGAACGCGAAAAAATCAGTTATAAAAAATATAAAATTACTGAGGAGGATTATCGTAACCGGGAGAAATGGGCTGATTATCAGAAAGCGGTCAATGAAATGATTGCCCGAACCAGTACCCGTGCGGCTCCCTGGATATTGGTAGAAGGCAATAGTAAATATTATGCGCGGGTCAAAGTGTTAAAAGCTTATTGTCAAAGTATGGAAAAAATGCTGGATGAATATCTGGCTACTAAACGTGATTAGTTGAACGAATTATGTTCTAAGCGGCTGAAATTAAATGTATATATGCGCTGAGTGGGGGCATGAATATTAGGTGATGGGCAATAAATATTTTTCTTTTCAGCGGCGTTCCGCAGTTGCGGATGCAGGTGTGAATGCATTCACACTGTGCGGATAAATCTGCACCTGCAGTCAGCGTTGAATTTAATAAAAAGGCCTAACTTAAAGGTCGTGATCTGAGTCTTGGATACGAATAAATCCAGCACAGTTCGGGATGGTTTGTTGGCTGTTATCTGGAACAGGTTGAAACCGGAGTAAAAGTGTTTTCACGAATTAAATGGTTTTTTTTATTATCGCCGCTGGTATTTGCAAATGGATGCGGTTTTTTTGTTTCCTCGGCTATGGATGATTTTGGTGGAAATTTAAAGCAGGCGATGTTAAACCAGAATGATCCGCAAATTGTGTCCGAAGCGATTCCAGCTTATTTGCTGATGCAGGAAGCGTCTTTGCTAAGTCAGCCTGAAGACGAAGCATTATTAAAGTCTACGGCTGATTTGTATACAGCCTATATTGTCTTGTCAGGAGATATGGAATTACCAAGACGTCAACAATTAACTCAAAAGGCGTTTGCTTTAGCTTTGCACGGGGCTTGTTTGCATAAAAAACGATATTGTGCCTTAAATGATAAAACCTTCGCTGATTTTGCAAAAATTATCAGCCAGTCAGAAGCAGATGACCTGGATTGTTTATATGTATTGGGGACAACCTGGGCAAACTGGATACAAGCGCATAAGTCGGACTGGTACGCCATTGCGCAACTGGCGCAGGTTAAACAGGTCATGAAGCGAGTGACGGTTTTGCAGGAAAATTACAACAAAGGTGAGGCCTATTTATATCTTGGTGTTCTGGAAAGTATCGTACCCCCGGCTTTGGGCGGTAAACCAGATGTTGCCAAACATTATTTTGAAAAAGCTTTGCAATTATCCGAGTACAAAAACCTGATGGTCTATGTGTTATATGCAAAGCATTATGCCCGCATGATGTTTGACCGTAATTTACATGATAGTTTATTGAAAACAGTATTGAATGCTAAAGTACAGTATAAAGGGTTAACTTTAAGCAATACTTTGGCTCGGCAACAGGCAAAAAAGTTATTGCAAACAGCTGACGACTATTTTTAACAGATCCCCTCCTTATGAAATTACATGGTTTAAAATGGCAGTTGTTCCTGTCTTTGCTTTTGATGGCGAGTAGCCATAATGTTCTGGCGTTCACCTTTAAAATCGCGACTTTGTCACCGGATGGCTCTTACTGGGTACAGAAATTACGGGAAGGAGGCGCCGAAATAACCCGAAAAACCGAGGGTCGGGTTAAATTCAAGTTTTATCCTGGCGGGGTGATGGGTAATGATGAGGGCGTTTTGCGGAAAATGCGCTTACGGCAGTTGCATGGCGCAGCAGTCACTAATGCGGCATTAAGTCGTATCTACCCTGATATGCAGCTTTACAATCTGATTTTGAAATTTCATAGTCTTCAGGAAGTCGACTATGTCAGGCAAAAAATGGATGCCGAATTAATGCAGGGGCTTGAGAACCGGGGTCTGGTTCCGATGGGATTTGCTGAAGTTGGAATGGCCTATATTATGTCTACTGACCCGATTCAAAATCTTGAGCAGATGCGTAGCCATAAAATCTGGGTTCCCAGCAAAAATAAAATTGCTTTGGCGGCAATGGAGGCATTTTCAATTACTCCGATTCCTTTACCGTTACGCGATGTGTTGATGGGATTGCAAACCGGTATGATTGATGTCGTTGCCGCCTCTCCAGTGGGGGCGCTGGCATTACAATGGCAAACCAAGGTGAGATACGTTGCCGATATTCCGCTATTATACATTTATGGCGTATTGGCTATGGACAGAAAAGCGTTTAATAAAATATCAGCGCAGGATCAACGACTGGTGCGTTCTGTGATGGGACGAGTCATTAAAGAGATAGACTTGCGCAGCAGACAGGACAATCTACAGGCAACTGCGGCTTTGAAAAAACAAGGAATTCAATATCTAAAACCAGCGCCGGAAGCTATTGCTGAACTGAGGCGAACGATTGTCAGCGCTAATAGAAAAATTGAACATGAAGGTAATTTATCCGGGGATAAAATGGCAAAACTCAATACCTATTTAGCTGAATTCAGAAAGAAAAATCAATGACTGGTAATTGGTTAGGCAAATTTCATCAGTTATTGTTGAAAACAGAGGCAGCCATGTTAGTTGCTTTGTTTGTAATGATGGTGCTTCTGTCTGTTATGCAAATTATACTGCGTAATTTTTGGGGTGGCGGACTGATTTGGGCAGAGCCTTTGACGCGTATTATCGTGTTGTGGATAACCTTGATGGGAGCGATGATTGCCAGTCGGAAAAATCAGCATATAGCCATTGATGTGGTGGTCAAAAAATTATCTGACAGATTCAGAATTATAACTATACGTATCAGCAGTGTTTTTACCGCAATGGTTTGTTTCGTGGTTGCCTGGTATAGCTTTCAGTTTGTTCATGAAGAATATAATTATGGCGGTATGGTCTTGGCCAATATTCCTGACTGGGTCTGCGAAGCGATTATTCCCGTTGCTTTTTTTATTATGGCCATACGTTATCTGCTAGCAGCCATGCTGGCTGACCTACAAAAGCAGTCATAAGCTGATGATAATGACATTAGCGTTATTGATTGTTTTAATGTTGGTGCTGGGCGCACCTTTGTTTGCAGTGATTCTGGCGGCAGCAATGCTGGGTTTTTATACCTCTGAAGTGGAATTTACAATTATTGCCGCAGAGCTTTACCGGATTTCCGAAACGCCTTTATTAGTGGCATTACCATTGTTTACCTTTGCCGGTTATGTTTTGTCGGAAAGTAATACATCCGGGCGCTTGTTGCGCTTGACCCAGGTATTTTTCAGCTGGATGCCGGCCGGGCTGGCTGTCGTATCCCTGGTTTTATGCGCTGTTTTTACCGCTTTTACAGGCGCTTCCGGGATTACTATTGTGGCGCTGGGCGCTTTGTTGTTGCCTGCTTTAATCAAGGCGGGATACCCGGAAAAATTTAGTTTGGGTTTGGTGACCACAACCGGCAGTCTGGGGTTGTTGTTACCGCCATCCATTCCGTTGATTTTATACGGTATCATCGTTCAACAGATGGATCTCGGCCAGAAATTCACCTTGACCGAATTGTTTATGGCTGGATTATTACCAGCGTTGCTGATAATTTTGATGCTGGCATTGTGGGCGGGTTGGAATAGTCGGCATTTACCCTTGCAGAAAACCCCGTTGTCATTATCAGACGCCGTTGCAGCATTGAAAGACGCAATTTGGGAATTACCCTTGCCGGTATTTATCGGCGGGGGAATTTTTGGCGGTTTTCTGGCCGTGTCAGAAGTCGCTGCGATAACCGTCTTATATGTTGTAGTGGTTGAGTTTTTTATTTACAAGGAGATTGAGTCAGGACGTTTGTTTGCGGTGATTGTTACCTCCATGCAGGTAGTGGGGGGTATTTTGCTGATACTGGGTGTATCCCTGGCATTCACTAACTATCTGGTCGATGCCCAGGTTCCCATGCATTTGTTTGAGTGGGTCAAAACCAATGTTGACAGTAAACTGACATTTTTAATTTTGCTGAATATTTTTTTGCTGCTTCTGGGGGCGATTCTGGATATATTTTCAGCCTTGGTGATTGTGGCACCGCTGATTGTACCTATTGCTTTGAATTACGGAGTACACCCCATACATTTGGGGGTTATTTTCTTGGCTAATATGCAAATTGGTTATTTTACGCCTCCAGTGGGGATGAATCTGTTTATCGCCAGTTATCGTTTTAATAAACCGATTTCGCAAATTTATCAAGCCACTGTTCCATTTATGCTTATTTTGCTAGTGGCGGTGATAATTATTACCTATGTACCCTGGTTGAGCCTCTGGTTTGTGAATACATGAGCTGTGCTATTGGCTTTTGTTTACGGTTGCATTGAAAAAGAAAACAGAAAAAGCCATAATCCATCGGTTGTGGTAAGCCATTACAATGAAACTTTCTTAATACAGGAATATTTATGTCAGATTATTTTCGGAGTGCGGGAAACTTTTTATTTCATACCCGAAATGCGCTTTTCCCGATTATTCTCGTAGTCTTTTTATATTTTTGGCCGCCAGTTGCTGTGGGTAATCCGGCCAGTGATTTTTTAGTATATTGTGGATTGTTGTTGATTTTTGCTGGGCAAGCCATTCGGATGCTGACTATTGGTCTTGCTTATATTGTCAGAGGCGGGAGAAAAAGAAGGATTTATGCCGAGAATCTGGTGACCGATGGTATTTTTGCCCATAGCAGAAACCCGATGTATGTCGGCAATATTATGCTGGCAGTCGGTTTTTTAAGTGTATCGGGTAATTTGACCGGACTTGCCGTGGGAACGGTTTTGTTTCTGGTGATCTATCGGCTTATTGTTCACAGTGAGGAAAGTTTTTTAAAAGAACAATTTGGAGCGGGCTATCAGGCTTATTGCGCAGAGGTACCGAGATGGTTGCCAAAACTCAAGGGACTCAGGGGGACTATAGCGAATTATGAGTACAATTTTGATTGGCCGGGAGTGGCCGTTAAAGAGTATGGTACTATACTGACTTCGTTGATGACTCCCGTGGTGTTAATAGGCTGGAAGTTGCATTTGGCCGGTGTATGGGATGATTACAAATGGGGGATATTGGCATTGGCGGTAATCATCATTGTCGCTTATGTCGGCGTTCGTTATTTAAAAAAAACCGACAGATTGATGTCTATAAGGGATGCCCGTTACAAACCCAATAAATAGCGGGATCAGGTCATAACATACAGATTTGAAGCATGAGCAATAAAGATAATATTTTTCAACAAACGGATCGTCCCGAAGACTTTGCTTTTGATGAGCGGGTAGTGAAGGTGTTTGATGATATGGTTTCACGCAGTGTGCCGTATTACAATGAAATTCAACATATACAAACAGAATTGATATTGGATTTTCTTCCTGAGGAATCGGCCGTAGTTTGTGACCTGGGATGTTCAACTGGAACTACGATTGATCTGATTATAAGGGACAAGAACTGTCCTGAATCAGTAAAATTTGTCGGCTATGATAATTCAGAGCCCATGCTGGAAAAGGCTCGGGATAAACTGGCTGATGGTTTTAAAAAACAAAGGGTTGAGCTGATTAATGCTGATTTAAGTGACTTGCCGGAATTGCCTTCATGTCATGTCGTACTGATGAACTGGACGTTACAGTTTGTTCGCCCAATTGACCGGGAAAGCTTGCTACGTAATGTCTATTCCGCACTTGAACCGGGCGGCGCTTTATTTCTGTCGGAAAAGATTCTCGGTAGCAGTTCGCAATTAAACAGATTGTATATAGATCACTATTTGCAATACAAAAGAGCCCAGGGTGGATACAGCGACGAAGAAAATCAGCGCAAAAGGGAGGCGCTGGAAAATGTTTTGGTTCCATATCGTCTGGATGAAAATTATAAGTTGCTGAACCGTTGTGGATTCGAGCAGGTTGACAGTTATTTTCGCTGGCTTAATTTTGCCTGCATCATTGCCATTAAGAGCTAAATCACAAAGCTTGCATGGATATTATTCAGGCTGTTACCTTGGCCGTTTTGCAAGGACTGACAGAATTTCTGCCGATTTCCAGTTCGGCGCATTTAATCCTGGTTCCAGTTGTTTCAGGCTGGGAGGATCAGGGACTGGCGTTTGATGTGGCTGTTCATGTCGGGACTTTGGCGGCTGTTATCGCATTTTATCGTAAAGATCTAAATGTCATTTTGACTGACGGAGTGGCTTTTTTGGCGGGTAAGGAGCTGACAGAAAACGCCAAACTGGTCGGCTATGTCGGTTTGGGAACAATACCCGTAGGATTGGTGGGAATTATCATGCCCGATACGGCAAAACTGGCCTTACGCTCGCCACTGGTGATTGCGGCAGCTACCGTTGTGTTTGCCTTGTTACTGTGGTTTGCAGAAAAACGCGCCAGCGAACAACGAACGACAGTGACCTGGCTGGATGCACTTGTTGTGGGGGTGTTTCAGGCAATAGCGCTGATTCCCGGAACTTCCCGATCCGGTATTACCATTACTGGTGGGCTATTGACAGGGTTACGAAGGGAATATGCAGCACGCTTTTCCTTTTTGCTGTCTATCCCGGTGATTGCTCTGGCAGGGTTGCTGAAAGCATTTGAATTGTGGCAAGGTTCGGCGGAGGTTATGTGGGGATTTATGATTGTTGGCGCTGTTATTTCTGGAGTGATCGCTTACTTGACTATCGGTTGGTTTCTTAAATTGCTTGATAAGGTGGGCATGATGCCGTTTGTTTTTTATCGGTTAATACTCGGTATTGTCCTGGTCACTGTATTTTTCGGACAGTTTTAACAGCACAAAAACAGCGCCGGTACCGCCATTCTTTGGCGGTGTTGAGCAAAAAGCCAGTACATCTTTATGCTGGCGTAACCACACATTGATATCATTTTTTAGTATCGGATGGTTATCCGGTGAACGGTAGCCTTTGCCGTGGATTATATGGACACAGCGACAGCCGTTTTCCATGCAATGATACAGGAAATTGAGCAATTGTCGTTTTGCTTCCTGACTGCTCAGACCGTGCAGGTCTATATCTGCATCCAAGCCAAAATAACCTTTGCGTAACTTGCGTAATACATTTTTTTGCAAGCCGGGAGTAATAAAACTAAGCTTGTCTTCCTGGCTGAGTTTTTCCTGTGGTAAGTTACAACCTTTTTCCAGCGGGTTTTCTCTTTCTATAATCTGAGACATAGGAACCGGGCGCGGTTTTTTATCTGGTTTTAACAACAGAGTGTCTTTTTTTACAGACTTCACTTTGCCAATCGTTTGTCTGAATAATGCTGAATCCTCTTCAGAAAGTATTTTTTTTGCCACGTCAGCTGATTTCAGTATGGTTTTTTTGCTAATATGATTGATTTTATAGCGTTTTAGAATGGTATGCACATACTATTAAGTAATGACGATGGATACTTGGCTCAAGGGTTATCTGTTTTAGCGGAATCATTAGGGCAGTATGCTGATATTTCGGTGGTTGCTCCTGATAAAAACCGCAGTGCTGCAAGTAACTCACTGACTCTGGAAATGCCATTGCGGGCTATCCGCTCTGCAAACGGATTTATTCGTGTAGATGGTACACCGACCGATTGCGTACATCTGGCGGTTACCGGACTTTTGGCGAAAGAACCGGACATGGTGGTTGCCGGTATTAATCATGGTTCAAACCTGGGGGATGATGTGCTTTATTCGGGAACAGTCGCAGCCGCAACTGAAGGACGGTTTCTGGGATTGCCCGCCGTTGCAATTTCAATGGTCTCGAATGACCCCCGACATTTTGATACGGCCGCTCAAGTGGCTGTAACCTTGATGAAAAAAATAGTCCGGCATCCGTTGCCAAAGGATACTTTGCTTAATGTCAATGTGCCTGATCTTGCTATAGATGATTTAAAAGGTTATCAGGCAACTCGTCTGGGACAGCGGCATCGTGCCGAGCCGGTAATTAAATCTTCTGATCCAAGAGGGCGTGAAATTTACTGGGTCGGGCCGCCGGGCAGTGAGCAGGATGCCGGCCCTGGAACGGATTTCTTTGCGGTTAAAAACGGTTATGTGTCAGTGACACCTTTGCAACTGGATTTAACCCGTTATGAACGTATGGAAGCGGTAAGCCAGTGGTTAGCGATAGAGGATGAATTATGAATCAACGGCTTCAGGGTATTGGCATGACCTCTCAAAGAACCCGCGATCGCATGGTCAAGAGGTTGATCGACCAGGGTATCAGCGATACCAAAGTACTGGCGGTGATGGCTGATACGCCCCGGCATATTTTCGTCGATGAAGCGTTGGCCAGTCGTTCGTATGAGGATACAGCCTTGCCGATTGGTCATAATCAGACGATTTCCCAGCCTTATATTGTTGCCAGAATGAGTGAATTATTGTTGCAAAAAGGGCCTTTAAACAAGGTGCTGGAAATAGGTACGGGCTGCGGTTATCAGACAGCAATTTTGGCGCAACGGGTGGATAAGGTGTATTCGGTTGAGCGCATTCTGCCGTTATTGAAAAAAGCCAAAAACTATTTATGGGAATTGGGCTTGAGAAATATCAGTTTTCAACACAATGACGGCGGCTGGGGATGGCCGGAAAATGCCCCGTTTGACGGCATTCTGGTTGCTGCTGCGCCAACAGAAATTCCAAAGAATTTATTACAGCAAATGGCTGTTGGCGGGGTCATGGTGATTCCGGTTGGTCAGGAATCTCAACAGGAACTGCACCGCATTACCCGAACCGAACAAGGTTTTGAAGACGAAG
Source organism: uncultured Methylomarinum sp. (assembly GCA_964397365.1). Taxonomy (GTDB): domain Bacteria; phylum Pseudomonadota; class Gammaproteobacteria; order Methylococcales; family Methylomonadaceae; genus Methylomarinum. The sequence continues at coordinate 29,161 of CAYNIU010000014.1, forward strand.
TGATGGAGTCGGTCAGCTTTGTGCCATTTCTATCGGGGAAAAAATAATTATGTTTCAAAAATTATATGATCAGGCTTTGAACTGGTCTAAACATCGTCATGCGGGTAAATATCTGGCTGCGCTCAGTTTTGCGGAATCTTCTTTTTTTCCGGTTCCACCGGATGTGATGTTGGCGCCGATGGCATTATCCCAGCCGCAAAAAGCCTGGCGTCTGGCCTTATTGACGACAGTTGCTTCGGTATTGGGCGGTATGTTGGGATATGCTATCGGGTTTTTTACCTTTGACAGCATTGCGCCGTGGTTACAACACAGCCGTTATTGGGATAAATATTTACTGGCTGAAAACTGGTTTCAGGACTGGGGGGTATGGGCGGTTCTCATTGCCGGTTTTTCACCGATACCCTATAAAGTTTTCACGATTGCCGCCGGAGCTTTACAAATGTTTTTTCTACCATTTGTATTGGCCTCGGCAGTGGGTCGGGGCGCGCGTTTTTTTATGGTTGCTCTGTTACTTGCCGCAGGAGGTGAAAAGCTGGAATCTAAATTGCGGGAATATATGGATAGATTGGGATGGGGATTGGTTGTATTGGCACTGGTTGCGGTGGTAATTTATAAGTTTGGGTGGTTTGCTAGATGAAGCGGCAACAGGCTCAATATCTGGTTGGAATAGATCTGGGGACTACGCATACTGTTGTCGCTTATACCCAGATAAAGCCTTCCAGTCAGGAGATAAAAATATTCAAAATCGCCCAGCTGACGGCCCCTGGCGAGGTATTATCCCGACCCTTGCTACCTTCGGTTCGTTACCACCCGGCCGAAGGCGAGTTAAGTGCGAAGGAGGTCAGTTTCTCCCCGGCCGGGAGTAGCGCCATTATCGGCGAAGCCGCCCGTTTGTTGGGGGCAAAATCTCAAGGACGGCTGGTGACCAGCGCTAAAAGCTGGTTATCCCATCCGTCAGTTGATCACAGCGCAGATATTTTACCCTGGGGTAGTTCTGAAGAAATCAGCAAGGTATCGCCTCTGGAAGCCAGCGCCAGCTATCTGGCTCATGTGCGTACGGTTTGGGGGCATCAGTTTGCCGATGCTCCACTGGAACAACAGGATATCGTCATTACCGTTCCCGCTTCATTTGATGAAGCCGCCCGGTCATTGACATTAGAAGCGGCCAGAATGGCTGGACTGAAAAATATTCGTCTTCTGGAGGAACCTCAGGCTGTCTGTTATGACTGGTTAAGACGACATGCCGGCAATATCAAACAGGCTTTAGCTGATGTGCATCTGCTACTGGTGTGTGATGTGGGTGGAGGAACCACAGATCTAACACTGATTAAAGTAGAACATGGACAGAATGAGCCTAAACTGACTCGTATTGGTGTGGGCGACCATCTAATGCTGGGCGGGGATAATATTGATCTGGCTTTGGCGCAACTGGCCGAAAGCCGCATTAATCGCAGTGACAAAAAACTCTCTGTTGCTGATTTTTCCCAATTAATTGAACAATGCCGGATTGCCAAAGAACGACTGTTGGCTGAAGATGCTCCAGAGCAGGTGAATATTACTTTATTAGGTGGCGGTTCCCGCTTGATTAGCGCTTCCCGTAGCACCACACTCAGTCGTGAAGAAGTCAGGGAAATTGCTTTGGACGGCTTTTTTCCGTTATCTGATCTGCATGATTTGCCGGACAGAAAACGCAGTGGCGTGGTTGAATTTGGCTTGCCTTATGCGGCTGAACCGGCTGTCAGCAAACATATTGCGGCATTTTTTCATATGCACAGGCAGGCGGCTCAGGAAGCATTGGCGGATAATTTCGGTGTCGCTGATGCTTTGCTGTTAAACGGCGGCGTGTTTCGAAGTAAACCTATTACCCAGAGAGTGATTGACTTGCTTAATCACTGGAGTGATAAAAAGCCAGTATTGTTGGAGAATAGACACCCCGAGCTTTCGGTAGCTTATGGCGCCGTCAGTTACGCCATCGCCCGGCGGGATAAAAAAGTTCGTATCGGCGGAGGCGCGGCACGCAGTTATTTTCTACAGGTCGATACCACAGATAAACAACAGCAAGGACTCTGCATTTTGCCTAAAGGTAGCGAAGAAGGCCATGAAATCACCTTGACACAACAACAATTCGCATTGCGTATCGGTCAGCCAGTGCGCTTCCATCTGGTTTCAAACAGTGGCGACGGCAATTATCAGGTCGGTGAACTGGTTGACATCAGTAGTGAGCGGTTTCATTCACTGCCGCCGTTAGCCGTAGCTTTGGAAGGAGAAAACAGGGCTGAAGTGATTGTTCAGTTGGCAGTTACGCAAACAGAAATAGGAACCTTGAACATTCAATGTGTTTCAGTGACTGACTCAAATCAGCGTTGGGATGTGGAATTTCAAATTCGTAACAAAGGACAGACAATTCGGGTCGATACTGAATTACCTTCTCAATTCAATCAGGCGCTAGAAAAAATCCATGCGGTATTTGGCTCAAAATCCAGACAGATCAACCCCAAAGCGGTTAAAAGTTTGCGCGTTGATCTGGAAAAAGCGCTGAGTATACCGCGAATCGAATGGGAAACACCTTTATTGAGAGCGCTCTTTGCCGCCTTGCTGGAAGGGATGAAATACCGGAGACGTTCTGAAAATCACGAACGGGTGTGGCTGACTTTGGCCGGCTATTGTTGTCGTCCCGGTTTTGGTTATCCATTGGATGACTGGCGCGTTGAACAATTGTGGAAAATTTATTCGCAAGGTTTACAGTTTGTTAATGAACGCCAGAACTGGTCAGAATGGTGGACTTTGTGGCGGCGTATTGCTGGAGGGCTGGACAGTGAAGCACAGGGGCAATTATTTAATGACATCGCCAAATATTTAAATCCTGCCGCCACCCGTCAGGCGGGGGTTGCCAAACAAGTCAAAATGCGCGGTTATGATGATATGGTGCGCCTTGCCGGTGTACTGGAGCGGCTGCCGGTGAACCATAAAATCCAGTTGGCAGAATGGTTGCTGAAGCGCTTGCAAAAAGCCAGTGAACCTAATCAGACCTGGTGGGCAGTAGGCCGTATTGCTGCACGGGTTCCGTTTCACGGCGGCAGCCACAATGTGATTTCGGCGGAGATAGTGATGCCATGGTTACAGCAATTGTTAAATGTTGATTGGAAGAAAGTACCGCAAGCCGGATTTGCAGCGACTTTAATGAGCCGAATGAGTGGTGACAGAGCCAGAGATATTGATGATTTGATGCGCCAGAAGATAGTGGAAAAACTCAAGTTGAGTAAGGTTCCCTCGTCCTGGGTGATGATGGTTGAAGAATTCAAACAACTGGACGAACAGCAAGAGAAGCAGGTTTTTGGTGAAGCGTTGCCACCGGGATTGAAACTGATTTCGTAACTTCTTATCTAATGGTTTTTCAGGGGCAAAAATGATGTCATTAGTGTTAAACGATAGTTTGATCAGTAAAGAAGAATATTTACAAGGTGAGTTAGAAAGTGAAGTTAAGCATGAATTAATTGATGGTCGTGTTTATGCGATGACAGGCTAGCGCTAACCATGATCGTATTCTGGTCAATATATTAAGTGCGTTTAGAGGCCATCTGAAAGCTTTACCTTGTGAGCCGTTCGGTTCAGATATAAAAGTTAAAGTTGACTCAAATTGCTTTTATCCTGATGTTATTGTGGATTGCCATTTTGATGAGTCTGAACCTTTACTATACGGAGTCTCCATTAATTGTTGTTGAGGTATTGTCGAAAGCCACCCACCGAACAGATCATACTATTAAACAGGCAGCCTATCTCACTCTTCCAAGTTTGCAAGAGTATGTATTAATAGAACAGGATATAGCGGATGTCGAAGTGGTGCGTCGATTAGAAGGGTGGCAATCCAAACACTATTTTTTGGACGACGATATAACATTTGAGTCAATTGATTTAACATTATCAGTAGAAGAGATTTATCTTCGTGTACATAACAATGAGGTTATTGACTTTTTAAGTAAAAAATCCGAATTAGCTGACAGCTTTGCCGGTTAATAATCAATCGCAACAATAAAATACCGTGTTTCCTGTATTTCATTGCCCATAATAATTTCATCATCAACAGTTTTTTTCAATAAGGCTTTGGCTAAAGGCGAATCCAGGCTGATATAGCCCTTAGACGCATCAATTTCATCCGCTCCGACAATCCGATAAGTGATTTCCTGACCATCCATTTTTTCCAAAGTTACCCAGGCGCCGAAAAAAACCTGATCACGGTTGGTTGGT
>CAYNIU010000015.1:0-32291 GCA_964397365.1 uncultured Methylomarinum sp.
GCACTGCTGCAGAACCTGAAATTGTAATCGGCGAACTGGACGGCCCGGTCGGCACGGCGCTGGCCACATTAACCGGCGACCAAGCTAAAGGCCATTCAAAAGTATTTGCCATTTTAAACACGGATATTCAGGTTCGTCCTGTCACCCTGATGGTCAGCAAGGTCACTGTTAACAATAACCGTTACACCAATATCCTGATGGGAACAGTGCAGGCGGCTATCGCCAATGGCGTACTGGATGCCGTCCGTGCTGGAGACATCCCCAAAGAAAAAGCCAATGACTTAGGCATTATTTGTTCCGTCTGGTTAAACCCCAGCGTTGCCACCGATGATAATTTGGATCATCAAATCCTCTTCGACATTCATCGTAAAGCCATGGCTCAGGCCATTCATAAAGCAATGAACAATACCCCAGATATCGACTGGTTACTGGAAAATCAGGATAAAATCACCCATAAATATTTTCAAATGGGTCTGGACGGAAAAATTTAAATCCTTTCTGTTCCAATATAAAAAAGCCCTGCTTAGACAGGGCTTTTTTCTGAGCAAAAAAAAGGAAGGCTTAAACACCTTCCTTTTTTTATGGGGCTTGTTATACTTTAGAAACGTTAGAATTTAAAGCCGAGCGAACCACCCAAAGTAAAGCCATCAGTATCTACACCATCAATATTATCGAAAGAGTGATGATAACGACCATCGACACCGGCCACGATACCATTGAATAATTCATAGTCCGCACCCGCACCAAACTGCATACCGGTATTCAAAACGGTAATGGCATTAGACGGTGGGCTGATGATATTAATATCTAATCCGGCTGGAATAATCCAAGGTCTGAATTTGCTGCCGTGCATGAATTTAATTTTTGGCGAGATGTTAATTCGTAATTGATTAACATCAGCTGTTTGTGTGGCTATAGTGACAGGAGCGCCTAAAGCGGCTGATGAAACAACATTAAGACCACTGGTGTTATTCTTATTTGTGGCTATCTGTGCAAACTCCACGCCCAATTCCATGGCCAATGAAGTATGATCCATAAAACCAAAAAGATCATTAGTGGTATTAAAATCAATAGCGCCACCATAGTAATAGGCATCTCTATCACCCTGCAAACCACCCAGAGCAAGGCCACCTGTATCGGTACCATCGCGATTATCATTAAAATGCATCCAGCCGCCACGGAAAGCAATCAGATTATCTTTAGCCGCCACATGAACTGGTGCATTTTTAACTGAAGCCATCCATTGATCCAGTTCCTGTAATTTTGTTGTGTTGGAAGTCGTCGCATTAGCCGCTACTGCTTTGACACGGCTTAATTCTTCTTGCATAGCTTTCATCATAGAAGCCATTTGATTGACTTGCGCTTCCAGTGCCGCTGTTTTTTTCGCTGTTGCATCAGCAACATGCTCAGCTTTTGAATGTGCAACCGCTTGCGGAGAAACCATCGCACCGGTCATTGTTATTGTCGCTGCGGCAACGCCCAGCGCTAATTTTGTTTTTTTAAATGTCATCGCTCCCCCTCAAGAGGTTGTTGTTATTTAAACTACATTTGCTGTAAAACAACACATAATTATTTCACGGTGGCAATAATAGCAGTTAATTCGAATCCTTACAAGTTTTATGTCTATTTTTAGAATAAAAAAAATTTTTTATTTTTCATGTGCTTAGGAAACATATGTAAGGCACAGACATAAGTTGTTAAAAAAAACCAACAATTTCCTTCATTATCATCCTGGTTCACAAACAGTATTCCTTTACCGGGACATGTTAACGATACACCCTACAACTTCCATCCTTCCGCTGGTTCATGTTACTTTATTATACAAAATAAAACCCAACTATCTTCTAATATCCATGACACACACTTTTGATATCACCGTTATCGGCGGCGGCATTAACGGACTGTTAACGGCTCGGGAATTAATGCTGGCTGGTTGCAAGGTTGCCATTCTCGACAAGTCTCAGACGGGTAGCGAGGCATCCTGGGCCGGTGGAGGCATTTTGTCGCCTTTATATCCCTGGAGACAAGCTCAGGCGATAACCGACCTGGTATTGTTCAGTTTAAAAAAATATCCGTCTTTAGCCTGTGAATTGCTCGATAAAACCGGAATTGATCCAGAATGGATGGCCTGTGGCTTGTTAATCAGTAAAAACCCCGACTTTGACCAGGCGACCGACTGGTGCGAAAAAAACCATATAACTTATCAAACCGCTAACAATGATTTTTTCAGATCGTTACACACGCAAACGGAAAATCCTTTGTGGTTACCGCAAATAGCCCAAATACGTAACCCACGTCTGCTAAAATCGCTAAAAGTTTTTTTGCTGAAATCAGGAGTGCAGTTTTTTGAAAACACACAACTAACTGATATTAAAATTAAAAATAAGCTAGTATCGTCTATTCATTGGCGTCAACAATCCATTAAAACCGGACAACTGGTTGTTGCAGCCGGCGCCTGGACTCATGATTTTTTGCATCAAAAGTTTCCTTCGCCACAACCTGATTTACCTATTAAACCGGCAAAAGGCCAAATGCTGTTGTTTGACGCCAACCCGGACACATTACCGTTTATGGTATTGGATGGCGATCACTATTTAATCCCCCGCCGTGACGGTAAAATCCTAGTTGGCAGTACGGTCGAACAATCTGGATTTGATAAAACCACCACTGAAGAAGCCAAAACCAAGCTATACCAATTCGCAACCAGGATATTCCCCACTCTTAAAGCTTTTCCTTTAAGCCATCAATGGGCTGGCTTACGCCCATGTACACAGGACGGAATCCCCTATATCGGCCTGCATCCCGAAATCAGTAACCTCAGCATCAATGCGGGACATTTCAGAAATGGGCTGACCATGGCGCCGGCCTCAGCACAATTGCTTACTGATCTGATTTTAAACCGCCCCTTATTGCTGGATCCATCACCTTACCAGATTACCTTTTAATAGTTGACATTTGCATGACTTCCATCCTTTTGACACCCGTATTAACTGTAGATGCGACGCCAATGAATTCACACCGACCTCTTATATTCGTCTCTCTGCTTGGCGCCTGTGGTGTCTTTGTGCTGAAATGATGTCACACAAACAACCTTAAATACAACTATGAATATTTACCCGCTTCTTCGTCCACTGTTATTTTCTCTTGACCCTGAGACCGCACACTCCGTGACGCTGAAACTATTAAAACTGGCTCATCAAACAGGCTTGTCAACATTTAGCAAAGCCCATTCAACTGACCAACCGGTTTCGGTGATGGGGCTGAATTTCAGCAACCCAGTGGGGCTGGCGGCCGGACTGGATAAAAACGGTGATTATATTGATGCTCTGGCGGCTTTGGGATTCGGCTTTATTGAAATTGGCACTGTGACCCCCAGGCCGCAACCGGGCAATCCAAAACCGCGGCTGTTCAGGTTGCCTGAATACCAGGCCATCATTAACCGTATGGGCTTTAACAATGCCGGTATCAGTCATTTACTGGAACAGGTTCGCAACTGTCAATACCAGGGAATTATCGGCATCAATATCGGTAAAAACTTCGATACGCCTATTGATAAAGCTTGCGATGATTATTTAATTGGGTTGCGTAAAAGCTATCTGTCGGCAAATTATATCACATTGAACATTTCCTCCCCCAACACCAAAAACTTACGTCAATTACAACAAGGGGATGACATTAAAAAACTGCTTTCCAGTTTGAAAGAAGAACAGCTAACACTGCAACAGCAGCATCACAAATATGTTCCACTAGTCGTTAAAATTGCCCCAGACCTGACAGATGAGGAAATCATCCATATAGCCGGATTGTTAATGGCGTTTAATATTGACGGCGTAATTGCCACCAATACCACTATTGCCAGAGACAAAATTCAAGGACACCGTCATGCTGACGAAACCGGCGGCCTGAGCGGAGCGCCGCTTAAGGACAGTTCCACCCGGATTGTCAAAGGGCTTGCATCAGAACTGAGCGGTAAACTGCCTGTTATTGCCGCCGGCGGTATTTTAAGCAGCGCTGATGCTCAGGAAAAACTTACGGCTGGCGCCAGCTTGGTACAAATATACAGTGGTTTGATTTACCAAGGACCGCAGTTAATTGAAGATATTTTACAGAGTCTTTAACTTTTTATCGTTCGCCGGCAATAGACATTTGCTCAATCAATATTGAACCGGTACAAATATTGCCACGATAATCGACATCATTACCGACGGCTACAATATGTTTGAACATATCTTTCAAATTACCGGCAATGGTAATTTCTTCAACTGGATATTGAATTTCACCGTTCTCAACCCAGAACCCAGCGGCGCCGCGGGAATAATCACCACTGACCATATTGACACCCTGCCCCATTAATTCGGTAACCAGCAAACCAGTATGCATTTTTACCTGCATATCGGCAAAACTATAGATCCCGCGCTCGACATTTAGATTGTGAACGCCACCGGCATTAGCGGTCGTTTGCATCCCCATCTTCCGGGCTGAATAAGAACTCAACACATAGGATTTTAAAATGCCGCCCTCGACAATTTCGCGCAACGTTGGAGTTGCCACACCTTCCGCATCAAAATTGGCGCTACCCAAACCACCCGCTAAATGAGGCAGTTCATAAATACGCATAAAACCGGGAAAAATCTGGGTATCCAATGCATCCAGCAAGAAAGAGGATTTGCGGTATAAATTACCACCACTCACCGCACTGATAAATGAACCAATCAATCCAGATGCCATTTCAGCCGAAAACATGACCGGGCATTGCCGTGTTGACAGGGTGCGCGCACCCAAACGACGAACAGTCCGTTGCGCCGCCTTTCTGCCTATTTCTACAGCCGACTCCAGAAACAAAGGATTTCTCGATACGCTATACCAGTAATCGCGCTGCATAGCATCATCCCGCCCGGCCAGCACTGAACAGCTCAACGAATGCCGGCTGGATTGATAACCTTGCAAAAAACCCAATGAATTGCCGAAAACCCGCATACCCTGATGACTATTGATGCTGGCACCTTCTGAGTTGCTGATTTCAGGATGATAATTGCGTGCTGCGTCTTCACATTCTATCGCCAATGAAATGGCTTTTTCCGCATCCAGAGACCAAGGGTGATTAAGTTCAAGATCAGGAAATTCAGTGGCCAACAACTGTTCTTCCGGTAATCCAGCATAAGGATCTTCACTGGCATACCCGGCTATGCTACATGCTGCCCTGACGGTCTCTTTCAATGATTCAGGCGACAAATCATTAGTGCTGGCAGAACCTTTCTGTTGCCCAAAATAAACGGTTACGGCCAAACCCTGGTCACAGTGGTATTCGATGGTTTCAACATCGCCAAGACGCGCCGTCACTGATAAACCACTATCGACACTCAAGCCCGCTTCAGCGGCACTGGCGCCCTGCTGTTGCGCTTCATCCAGTAAGTCCTGAACGACATTTTTCAAACGATTGATTTCTTCCTGATTTTGCAATTTTATTCTCTATAATAATTTCCACGCTCCAGCGTAAAATTCTTCAAGCTCAGAGCGTCACAAGCGGCATCCCCGCGCTGGAGCGCAGAAATGATGTCTCTCCGACCGTCTGCCCTTACACATGAGTGCCGCCAACAGTCAAACTATCAATTTTCAAGGTTGGCTGACCGACACCGACAGGCACGCTCTGACCTTCTTTACCACAAGTCCCGACGCCACTATCCAGTTCCAGATCTGTTCCCACCATGGAAACCCGGGTCAATACATCAGGGCCATTGCCAATTAACGTGGCACCTTTTACCGGTCGGGTAATTTTGCCGTTTTCTATCAGATAGGCCTCACTGGTGGAAAAAACAAATTTTCCCGAGGTAATATCTACCTGTCCACCGCCAAAATTTTTCGCATACAGTCCTTTTTTAACCGAACCGATAATGTCTTGTGGATTATGCGCCCCCGGCAACATATAGGTATTGGTCATCCGCGGCATAGGCAAATGTGCATACGATTCACGACGCCCGTTACCAGTTGCTTCAACACCCATCAAACGAGCATTCAGCTTATCCTGCATATAACCTTTCAGGATACCTTTCTCAATCAATACCGTATTCTCGGTCGGCGTACCTTCGTCATCAATAGTTAATGACCCGCGACGCCCTGGCAAAGTACCATCATCAACCACAGTACATAAGTCTGAAGCTACTCTCTCACCGACTTTACCGCTGAATGCCGATGTCCCTTTACGATTAAAGTCACCTTCCAGACCATGACCAATCGCTTCATGCAATAATATTCCCGGCCAGCCCGGACCCAATACCACGGCCATATTTCCGGCCGGCGCATCTGTGGCTTCCAGATTGATCTGGGCTTGCCTGACAGCTTCCCTGGCATAATCAAGCGCTATATCCTGATCCATAAAACGATGATAATCACTACGTCCACCTCCTCCCATACTGCCACGTTCACGCCGTCCGTTTTGCGCCATGATCACCGAAATATTCATTCTGACCAACGGCCTGATATCGGCAACCAGGGAACCATCCTGATTGGCAATCAGAATATTTTCATAAACACCAACTAAGCTAACGATAACTTCTTCAATACGGCTATCCAGTTTACGCGTTTCCTTATCCACCTTACGTAACAAATCAATTTTTTCCTGATCCGGCATGGATTTTAATGGATTAAGCGGTTCATATAGTTGTGGATAAGCACTTGGTTTCGCTATTTGAGTTTGTCGGTTTTGACCTTGCCTGACTATCGCTTTCACATTGTTTGCCGCTTCCAGCAAAATCGGCAATTCTATTCTGTCGCTGTAGGCAAACCCGGTTTTTCCCCCCGATACTACGCGCACCCCGGCGCCAATATCAATATTATGACTGCCTTCTTTAACAATACCCCCTTCTAATTGCCAGGACTCAAAGTGACTGGATTGAAAATAAATGTCGGCCGCATCGACTGGAACGCTAAGCAGTTTCGCCATAACTTGGTCAATATGGTTGATTTGCATACCATACGGCGCCAGAATGGATTGAGTTACTTGGTTTAATAATGCCATAGTTTGTTAGGAAATAGGGTATATTTTATACACCGTGTTTAAAAAGTGTATTTATTTAGGAGGCTGTCGGATTATTCCCCGGTTCCCAAGATCCTCTGTGAGAACCGATACCGGAAATTTCAACTTTTGTATGCCTTCCCACACTGAGAAGCATCACTGCGCCATTAAGTTAAGCCTTTTTGTTAAATTTAGCCCTGTCAGTAGGTGCGGATTTATCCGCACAGTGCAAATGAATTCACATCGACAACCGCTTCCGCTTATTCTTAACTTAATGGCAGTGATGCTGAAGCGGAAACAAGGAATTGTCACTTATTCTTTAGCCCGAACATTGCTGATTTCGTCATATAAAGCCTTGATCAATTTTGCCGATCCGTCTGCATATTCTTCGTCCTCATCTTCATCAGCCGAGACATCCTGTTGGTCAGTCATTTCCGCACGCACTTCAGTCTCGGTATCATGCCAGACCACACTGATTTTGTATTTTGCTTCCTGGTATTCGTCTTCAAAAAAGAACAGCCTGACATTACCGAATACCCGGCCGTCTGAATCTTCGCCTGGATCATACTTGACAAAATAGACACCTTGATCACGATTTTTATCGGTAATCTCAATTTTTTTCTTGTTTAAAGCCTGTCCAACCAGATCCCAGGAACGATCAAACAATTTTTTAATTTTCAAAACCGCTGGATTCTCTAAATCATCCAAAAAAACATAGTCATTGATGTTTTTGTGGACCGTATCTTCCACCTCATTTGAAGATTCCTCAACAATGACTAACCTTGGCGGAGTTTCCAGATCTGTCGTATCCCGATATTTTTGTTCGACTCCGGAACACCCAACCAGGGTCAACGATATGAAGGAAAAGAATAAGGTTTTGAAAATCATGATTCAAGTACAAAAAAACCGTCGATGTTGCAATACCGGAAAAGATTGCCGAGTTTTTTCCAGTCTCTCCAGGTCAATATCAGCGCTGACAAATCCACTGCCAGTTTTATAGCAATCCAACAATACCCCCCAGGGGTCAATAATCATACTATGCCCAAATGTTTTGCGCCCATTGAGATGAAATCCCCCTTGATTTGGAGCAATCACATAACACAGGTTTTCAATTGCCCTGGCGCGTAATAAAACCTCCCAGTGTGCGGCGCCGGTTTCAGCGGTAAAAGCCGCCGGAACCACCAATATATCAATACCATCTCTGGACATGGTTCGAAAAAATTCAGGAAAGCGCAGATCGTAACAAACTGCAATGCCCAATTTTCCGAAAGGGGTATTAATGATCAAAGGATTATCTCCCGGCTCAATCGAATCAGATTCCCGGTAGACTTCATCGGTATCAGGCACGCTGACATCAAATAAATGGACCTTGTCGTAGCGCGCCACGCATTCCCCCTGATCGTTATAAACCAGACAAGCCGCTCTAACTTTATTGTCATCATTGGCAACCAGAGGAATAGTGCCGCCGACTACCCATACTGAATATTTTTTGGCCACTGTTGATAAAAAATCCTGTATCTGGCCTTCGCCAACTTTTTCCCGGACTTTGACTTTGTCAAACTCATTTGCCCCCATAATGGCAAAATTTTCCGGCAGAGCGATTAATTTGGCGCCTGCTTTTGCCGCTTCGCCTATCAATTTGTCTGCCTGCAACAGGTTTGAACTGATATTAGGACTGGAAGCCATTTGTATGGCGGCACATATCGTCATCTGTAATCTCTGTCTGTGTTATGTAATTGTTAAGAAACTCGATTTCATGTTTTTCCTTTTCCCAATCAGTTAGCTCCTGACTGCAACCAAGGAAAATCCGTTAAATCCTGCCAGGTTTTTTTCAATAAACCATCTCGTTCATGCAGAGGAATAATTTTTGCATCCCCCCAGCTTCCTTTTACTTTATATTCTGATCCGAAAAAATAGCCTTCTTTGTAGTCATCGGTAAAAACCTGCGTAATAGCAGCAGCAATTCCTCCCACAATTGTACCAGCAATAGGCACTGCGGCCGAACTTTTAGGCACAACAAGAACCCGGTAATCCAGTGTTTTTTTCATTAAATCAGCCAGCCCGGTTATGCTTATCCTGGCCGGAATCGCGTCAATAACCAAATCATCTGTTAACGCCATTCCAGCGTTGATGGAGAATTTCCCGGTAATACTGTTAAAAGCCAGCCCCTTTTTATAAATATCGGAAAAATCCAGCGTAAATCGTTTAACCCACTGTTTCATCGCAATCAGCCCCAGCAACCGACCAAACCCAGGTTCTATACTGGAAATTCGTCCATCCTCCAATCTTACCTGTACCTGCCCGGTTAATTCAGCCAGTGAAAATTGGTAAGGGGTAGCGCTCCAGCTTCCGTTAAAATCAATCGTTGCTTTGGTGTCAAGCAGATCATCGTTATAGCCCAGTTTTCCTAAAAAACGGCCAAAATCATTACTAGTCAATCGCCCTTTCAGTTCTGTGATATAGCCGGTTTTTGTTTGCAACCAGTCAGCAGTCATATCAATATCAATACCGCCTCCTGTCAATTTTATTTTGCTAAAACGGATGCCGTCTGAAAACCTTTTTGTTTTCAGTTCCAGTCGCCCCAAGTCTATATCCTGCCAAACCACTTGGTCGCTGAAAATATCAATTAATGGCAATTTTTTATTACTATCAATAACACTATTTACCGGAAAATCCAATGCATTCAATCGACTTAAATCCAGACGGGTCATTTGCAAATGAATTTTATTATTCAGAAAATCAACCGGAATACGAATATTTCCCTGTGCTACCGGACTGAACAAGCTACCTTGCCAATACTGATTCTCACGTTTGACCGCAAACTCCAGTTCTCCAAACTGCTGCGAACCCCATCGCAACTCACCGAGGCTCACATGAACTTCATTCAACTCAGGCAATTTTCCAGTCAGCTTGTCAACATCACCGGCGATGAAATCCAGCCATGCTGCAATATCAAGATTAGGCTGTCTGACAGTAAGTTTCAAACTATTTTTCAATCCTGCAACGGCTTGCCCACTTCCATAAACAATATGTCCTGATAATAGGGTTTCTGTCTGTTTATTAATCTGCAAGGCAATCTTTAGCTGATTATTATAGTTGAGCCATAGCGGCAGAATATCCTTCTCGGATAATTGCATACTTAACTGCAACGACTTTTTTTGTTTTCTGGATTTTGCCAACTCCTCAGGCAGAAGCACTTTCACACCTTGCAGATTAGTGTCCAATTTCAATGTTGCCGCTTTATTTTCGCCCAAGGGCAAGTCAATCGCAGCACGGTAAGAAAATCCACCTTGAATAAAGTTATTCTGCAAAAACGAAAATTGCTGTTGCACATTACGCATATTGCTTTTCCCGTTAACCCTAATGCGAATAACACCTAGTTCAGTTTTTATACGCGCTTGAACGGGAAAACCCAATGTTTTCCCATCCATACGCTTACAAAACACACCCTGTTCAGTAAAATACAAATCTCCATGCAATTGTTCAATTGTCAAAGCAGGCGATTTCATTACCATACGACTATTGCCAACATGCACAACCCCATCCACTTTGGCTTCAAGTATGTCTGTCAGAGGTATTTTCAATTTTAAATCCACCTGCGTTTTACCCTGAAAATTTGCTGTCGCCAACACCCCATCAACAGTTGTATGTAATGGTGTTTTTTGCATAAACAACACCCCCTCTGTAATACCGCCATTTATTACGCCATCAACCACTATCCTGTCGGCTTGGCTCAATTTTGGAATATCAACCACCGCCTGCTTGACAGTCAGTTGCTGAGAATGTGCATGTCGGACATTAATCTGTAAATTGTCCGCAAAAAAACGCACCTCCGCATTCAGGTTTTCCAACAAAGGCCAGTCCTGGTGATAATTCAGAATCCCTCTTTCAACATCAAACATAACTTCAAATTTACCTTGGCCATGACTAAAAGGAAATTCATTCAAGTAACCAGATAACAACAAATTACCGTTTTGAATACGCCCTTTCACAAAAGCATGATCCAGCCAGTGAACCACCTCTGAATCCATAATTTGTGTCGGCAGATACGATGCTACCCGGGGAGCCTCATTAGTCCCCTTAAAAACCGTTTTTAACGCCATAAAAACCGGCTGATCAGTTTCAGGAATTTGAACATCAAATCGGGAGTAAGTCTTAAAATCGGCATTGTTCACAACAAAATAATCGGAACTCAAGTGCCAGCCCTGTTGACTTTTCTGCCAATTGACGGCACCTGCAATCTGCTGAAAATCAATAGCGCTTCTGAATAAACTTGGAAAAAACAAACTTCCAGATTTACTGTCAAAAACCAAGCTTCCTTGTTTCTGACTACCGTGAACCTGGCCGCTCACCCCCTGTAGCTGCGGCAAGGTATCAGCAGCCGAGTTGATGGTAATATCAGAAAAAGAGCCATTGAGCGCAAATTGTTGTAAATCTTCAGTTGTATAGATAGAAAAATCCTGAAGTACTCCCGCCATTTTGAATTCTTTTGGCAACTTTGCTTGCTGATCTGTATCCAAAAAAAACGGAGCAAAATAGCTGACTTCCTGCAAATCTACCTGTTTAATCAATACTGAAATACGCTTATCCCCGAAAACTGACAGGGAAAAATTCGCTGCCGGCCATTGCTGCTGTTCAACTTCAACCCTCAAATCCTGAACGCTAAATTGCCAGCCATCCTGCCGAGAAGACCAGGTCAGATCACTGTCCAGTCTAGCTAAAGCCAGTTTACTATTATTACCCCGCTCAATTTCAATGGCTTCGCCATTAATATGACCAGCTACCTGATAAGGCCGGGAATCGCGCCATTTACTCCATAATTTAAATCCGCCCTGACCGTGAATAAAAGCAAACGAGAAAGGCAAATATTCAGAGTCGACAGCTGCGAAATCAATATTATTCCCTTCCAGATACAGGTCACCAGAAAGATTATCAGCAGTCAGCAAGTTACCGTCAATAATAGCGGAAATTGACAACGAATCCCCATATTGTTCCGGCAAGTCAGTCAGTAAATGAATTTCATGTCTGTCAAAATTATTGGTAATCAGCAAATCAAAATGCTTAAAAAGGATATTATCATTTTGATTCTTTTTATCCTGCAAGCTGATCTCACTTTGCAGGATTTCATATTTACCACCTCTTGCCAGCCATAATGGCTGCTCATTATTATCGTTCAACCCTTTAATACTGAATTGCCCATCCTCCTGCCGTATCACAGTTATTTTCAATCCTACCAGAGCAAGCCAACTGGAAGCTAACAGATCCTGGCTGAACAATAATTCCAGCACATCAATCCCAACTCTCACCTCTTTCAGCTGCACAGCAGGCTTACCGGCTTTGTCTTTAGATAATATATTGATGTCCCGGAAAATGATTTCAGGATTAACGCCACGCGTACCGGCGCTCAATGAGCCAATCTGCATCTGAATATGGGTCAGTTGATAAAATTGTTGCTCGAATTCGGTTTTGTAGTCGTCAACCGCCGTCAATAAAATTCGTATGACAATTGAGCCGATGGCTGATGCCACCAACAACAACAAAAGCAAATGCCGCGTAGCCCGCGTAAGATGATGAATCACAAATTTTTTTAAAAATTACAACAATACCACGTCATACTGTTCCTGATTATATTGAGTTTCAGAACGAAACTTAATCGTCACTCCCAGGAACACCTCCAGATCGGCCAGCATATCCGCTTCTTCATCCAGTAATATTTCCACTACTTCATTAGATGCCAATACCAGAATTTGCTGAACATTATACAACCTGACTTCACGAATAATTTCCCGGAATATTTCCAGACAAATTGTTTCCGCAGTCTTTAAAACTCCACGCCCACCACAAGCCGAACAGGGTTCACACAAAATATGCTCAAGACTTTCCCGGGTTCTTTTGCGGGTCATTTCAACCAGTCCCAGCGTTGAAACCTCGGTAATTTTAGTTTTGGCATGATCTTTATCCAGATTACGCTGCAAAGCACTCAACACTTGTTTTTTGTGCTCTTCACTTTGCATATCAATAAAATCAATGATTATGATCCCCCCCAGATTTCTTAGCCTTAGCTGTCGGGAAATAGTCTGAGTGGCTTCCAGATTGGTTTTAAAAATGGTCTCTTCAAGATTTCGTCCTCCTACATAACCCCCGGTATTCACATCAACCGTCGTCATAGCTTCGGTTTGATCAAAAACGAGATGTCCACCGGATTTCAAGTTGACTTTTCTTTCTAGCGCCTTGGTAATCTCATCTTCAACATTATAAATATCGAAAACTGGCCTTTCACCTGAATAATGCTCAATTACCGGCAGAATTTCCGGTACAAATATCTTGGCAAATTCACGCAATTTCTGATATGTCTCGCGCGAATCCACCCTGACTTTTTCAATACCTTCCTTGTAAAGGTCTCTCAATGTTCTGATGCTTAATGGCAGATCCTCATGAATCAGAGTTTTCGCTTTGGCTTTTTGGGCTTTTTCAAGAATGGCCTCCCACAGCTTTATCAGAAAAGTCATGTCCGAAAAAAGAACGGCTTCTTCCACACACTCCGCCGCTGTTCTGGCAATAAAACCACCCGTTTTATGCTTTTCCTGATAAGCTTCTATACAGGCGCGCAACCGACTGCGTTCTGATTCACATTCAATTCGCTGTGAGACACCCGAGTTAGTAGTATAAGGCATATAAACCTGGTAACGAGAGGGAATGGATATTTCCGTTGTCAATCGCGCGCCCTTACTGCCAATCGGATCCTTGGTAACCTGTACAATAATGCTTTGCTTTTCACGCAGATAATGTTCAATATTATCAGAACCTTCTTTTTCCAGTTCTTTACTGCTAAAATCAGACAAATGTAAAAAAGCTGCGCGCTCCAGACCAATATCAACAAAAGCTGCCTGCATACCGGGCAATACCCGACATACTTCACCTTTATAAATATTGCCCACCAGCCCTTTCTGCAAGAAACGCTCAATAATTACTTCTTGCAACACTCCATTCTCAATAACCGCTACACGCGTTTCAGGCGGTGTCACGTTAATTAATATTTCTTCACTCATGTGATTATATTTATTCCCTGTTGTTCTAAAAGTTGGGCGGTTTCAAACAAAGGCAGACCCATAACACCAGAAAAGCTACCTTTGATTGATTTGATAAAAACACTGGCAATCCCTTGAATTGCATAAGCTCCCGCTTTATCCTGCGGCTCCCCAGTGCGCCAATATACGGTAATTTCATGGTTAGACAACTGTCTGAAGGTCACTTCGGTCACACTGAACGCTTGCCGATGCCACCTGGATCTTAATGAAACCGCGCTATAGACTCGATGAGTACGACCTGACAAGGTCTGCAACATACGTTTGCCGTCTGCAAAATCAATAGGCTTCCCCATGATTTCCCCATTCACAACCACCGCGGTATCAGCCGCCAATACCGGTATGTCAACATCCAGCAGCTTATGGCAAGCGGCTGATTTTTCAGCCGCAACACGCTCGACATAAGCCAGTGGTAACTCGTTCAATAACGGTGTCTCATCTATATCGACTGCCTGCACACGATAATTGACACCAATTTGCGCCAGTAATTCCCTTCTACGCGGAGATGCCGATGCTAAAATGATCTGTTGAGTCATTTTTAACGATGATAAGGATGATTGTGAACAATACTCCAGGCTCGGTAAATTTGTTCAGCAACCACAATTCTCACTAACGGATGAGGAAAAGTTAACCTCGACAGACTCCAGGATTCTCTGGCTATATCAACAACCTGTTCTGACAATCCTTCCGGCCCACCAACCATAAGCGCAACCTGTTGAGTGTTTTCCTGCCAGCGTCGTACCGCCACCGCCAAATCTTCAGTAGTCCATGCTTTTCCAGGAATATCCAGAATCACCACATGAGATTTCGGTGGAATTGCTGCGATCATACGTTTCCCCTCATCCCTGACAATTCTATCAATATCGCTGTTTTTACCGCGTTTTCCAGGCACAATTTCTTTCAACACCAGCTCACATTCTCGTGGCAGCCTTTTGGCATATTCATTGTAGCCCTGCTGAACCCAGCCGGGCATCCGGTTTCCTACAGAAATCAAATTTATTTGCATGGATTGCAGGATACACACAAGCCCACTTTGTTGCAATAAACACTATCTGCTAATATTTATCTAAAAAATCATTCTTGTAAAAATATACTTTTATGTTATATCTTAATGGGATATAGAATTATATTAACCCAATCAGTCAAATCAACCTTATCAGCCCCATTAATTTCATCCAACTCGTTTGAGGCAACAACAAAATATTTTTTTAACTTAACCGACTATATATCATGGAAATAAAATCAAAGCTTTTAGGCGAACAGCAGGTAGACCCGGATACCATTATCACCTTTCCAAGAGGAATACCCGGATTTGAGAAACAAACACGTTTCAAATTATTCCATCAGGAAGATAATGATATTGTTTACTGGCTACAATCTATAGATGATGATGAACTCACGTTTTCGGTCACTCCCCCATCAACTTTTAACATCAACTACAATTTCGCTTTGACAGATGAAGAAGAAAAACTACTCGGCATTGAAAACAGTACCGATATTCTCATTCTGATTCTGCTGCATAAGGATGATGACAATACTCCTGCAAAACGACCCACCATAAAAGGTTCAATAAAATCGCCGTTAATCATTAACAGCAACAAACGCATTGGTTTGCAAAAGATCTTTATTGAAATTGAACAAAGTATTATTCTGACCGAGAAAAACAGCGAAATAGACGTCACCGAGGCATAAATTCAGTCAAACAACCACATAAACAACTTAATGTGGTTGTTTGACTCAGGCGACCTGAACTGGAATGGAGTGACTGGAATGAGTTATATTGTTGTTTTCATCAAAATAAATCAGCGTAGGTTTGTAATTCGCCAGTTCTTTTTCATCCAAAACGATATAAGAACAAATAATAATCAGATCTCCCGGGCAGGCCTTACGAGCCGCTGCACCATTAATCGAAATAATACCAGTGCCGTCTTCCGCGCGAATAGCATAAGTGGTAAATCGCTCGCCATTATTAACATTGTAGATTTGAATTTGCTCATATTCTCTGATGCCGGAAAAATCCAGAATCCTGCCATCAATAGCGCAAGAACCTTCATAATCAAGTTCTGAATGAGTCACACACGCCCGATGCAACTTGGCTTTAAGCATTGTAGTCTGCATAATCAACAATCTTGAATTCTTGTGAACAGACCATTATGCCTCAAAAATACTTCGCCATCAAATCCAACGCATTTTATTGAGTACGCCAATAGTCAATCAAGGCAGCCACCATTTTTCTGGAAACCCAGGCTTCACCATCAGCCACTACCGCAATAAGCTTTTCGATGTATTGCTCTAAAGTATTGCGGTTCTGATAGCCCTTCGCTCCTGCCAGGATGCATCGAATAACCTGTTCATCAGCAAGATCATCACCTATCACAACAATTTCAACTGCGGCACTCATTTGCCGCAATATCTCGATAAATTCACTTGTACCCGCTTTTCTAACAGTATAATCCAACAAAACAATTGCCGGCACACTACTTTCCAGCTGATTCATTACCTGAATTTCATTTTCACATACCACAGCAAACGGCGCTTTTTTAGCCGCAACCTTTTGAATTTCACCGCTTTGGTCAAGTATAAAAACAATAGCCATTTAACTTAAAGGTATGCCAGACAATACTTCTGTACTACAATGATAGCTCATGATTGTATTATCGCCTATTGTACCTTGGTACAAGATAGTAATTAAAATAAAAAGCTCCCAACGTTTTTGAATAATATCTCACTGTCTGATTTTTACGCGGCGAGTAAGTGGGCAAAATTAAAGACCGATACTTAATATTGAACAGTTACCGACGAAGTTAATGAGATTTACTCCGTGGCAAATATTTTAATCTATTCAAACAATAACAAGCTGATTGACAAATGCACAAGAGCACTGGCTTGCAAACATAAGACCAGTCACTCTATGACATTAAAACCTAATCGCAACATTGATGTCATTCTCGTTGATACCTGTCTTCTCGACAATCAGAAGACATTGCTAAATCAAATTGAAAGTCTTCCACCCCGTTTTCTTTTAGTCGGCTCACAATGGCCGGAAGAAAAACAGATCAGTGCAATATTACATACGGCATCCGGCTATTATGATACAGCCGAACCCGATATGCTGTTACCCAAAGCAATCGAAAGCATTTTACAAGGCGATATCTGGGTTCAAAGACATCTGGTGCCCAAAGTTATCCAACTGTTAATAAACAGCAAACAACCCGACTTAAAAACCAAACAGCGAACGTCAACAAGCGAACTACTGCAAACACTGTCAAACCGGGAATTGGATGTCGCCAACATGATCAGTACGGGTGACAATAACAAGCAAATTGCTCAGGCTCTAAATATTTCCGAACGAACAGTTAAGGCCCATTTGACTTCTATTTTTAGAAAACTGAACGTCTCCGACCGCTTGCATCTGGCCGTTCTCCTTAAAGAATAAGGTAACTGTAACGACTCACCCCTCATCAAAAAAGCTGGCTGCAGGCCATTAATTGAACAGGCTTGTGTAACAAGGATGTTGCACGGAGCTACAGGAAGATATTGACGCGTTCTGATCAATCAATAGTCTGCACCCGCTCAATAAATACCGGATGAGTAGCTACAGGATAAGTTTATAAACCAATAATCTGAGAAATTTTCTGTCGGCTTGGTATAAAATGCCTTTTTTATTTAATCTGAGCCTCACAAAATGGATGTTATTCAGCGTATAGCCAAAGAACTCTCGGTCTCTGAACGCCAAGTCAGTGCTGCTGTTTCCTTAATCGACGAAGGTGCTACTGTACCGTTTATCGCCCGTTACCGAAAAGAGCTTACTGGCGGTCTGGATGATACGCAATTACGCTCTCTGGAAGAGCGACTACTCTATCTGCGGGAATTGAACAGTCGTCGCAACAGCATTCTCAACAGCATTCAATCACAAGGCAAACTAACCCCTAAACTGGAAAAAACCATCAAGGGTGCTGATACCAAAACCTTGCTGGAAGATCTCTATCTACCTTACAAACCCAAGCGCCGCACCAAAGCTCAGATTGCCCGTGAAGCTGGACTGGAACCTTTGGCTGACGCTCTGCTGAAAAACCGTGATCTGATTCCTGACGAGAAAGCCAGGCAATATCTGGATCAAAAAAAAGGTGTGGAAAATGTTACCGCTGCACTGGACGGCGCCCGGCAAATTATTATGGAACGCATCTCAGAAGATGCCGAATTATTGGCCGAACTGCGTGAACATATTTGGAATAAAGGTATCCTCCATGCCTCTGTTATTAAAGATAAAGAACAACAAGCGGCAAAATTCAAGGATTATTTTGATTACCAGGAAGCGATTAATAAAATTCCCTCCCACCGGGCACTGGCACTGTTCCGCGGCCGCAATGAAGATTTATTATCACTGACACTGAAACCGGGAGCACAAGACAGAGAAGAACATCAGCTCTGCGCCCAACGAGTAGCTCGGCATATCAATGTCGCTGACAGCAGCAAACCAGCTGATGCCTGGCTGGCCGATAGCGCCCGTTTTGCCTGGAAGATTAAGCTATTTACCCGTATTGACATGGATTTAAAACTGCGTTTGCGCGAAGCCGCCGAACAGGAAGCAATCCGCGTCTTTGCCAATAACCTGCGGGACTTGTTGTTGGCCGCCCCGGCCGGCCCCAAAGCCACCATAGGTCTTGACCCCGGCATCCGTACCGGCGTTAAAGTTGCCGTGGTCGATGCCACCGGTAAATTGCTGACAACCGACACTATCTATCCCCACCCACCAAGAAACCAATGGGATCAGTCGATTGCCACTTTAGCCAAACTGATTGCCGATTATCAGGTTGATCTGGTGAGTATCGGCAACGGTACCGGTTCCCGGGAAACCGATCAATTAGTCGCAGAGCTGATGAAACGATACCAAGCATTAAAAATCAACAAAATTACAGTATCTGAAGCCGGCGCATCGGTATACTCCGCTTCTGAACTGGCTGCCAAAGAATTTCCCGAGCTGGACGTATCATTACGTGGTGCCGTTTCAATTGCCCGCCGCTTGCAGGACCCTCTGGCGGAACTGGTAAAAATCGAACCCAAATCCATCGGCGTCGGCCAGTATCAACATGATGTTAACCAAACGCAACTGGCTCGCAGCCTGAATACCGTTGTGGAAGATTGTGTCAATGCCGTCGGTGTTGACGTGAATACCGCCTCCATATCACTACTCAAACAGGTTTCAGGATTATCCGCCGGCGTTAGCGCCAATATCGTTGCCTACCGTGATGAAAACGGGCCTTTCCGAGAACGTGAACAACTGAAAAAAGTACCCCGCTTAGGTAACAAAGCTTATGAACAGGCGGCCGGCTTCCTACGCATCATGAATGGAGACAATCCGCTGGACGCCTCCGCCGTTCATCCCGAAGCTTACCCGATCATTAATGCCATTATTGATGACACTGGCAAGTCCATTAATGAATGGATTGGACAAAGCCATTTTCTGCGTAATCTTAATGCCGCCAATTACACTGACGAAATTTTCGGGTTGCCCACAGTCTCCGATATTCTCCAGGAACTGGAAAAACCCGGCCGAGACCCGCGCCCGGAATTTAAAAGCGTACAGTTTAAAAAAGGAGTAGAAAAAATTACTGATTTACAGAAAGGTATGACCCTTGAGGGTGTCGTGACCAATGTCGCCAATTTCGGCGCCTTTGTCGACATTGGCGTACATCAGGATGGTCTGGTACATATTTCCCATCTAGCTGATGTTTTTGTCAAAGAACCCCGGGATATAGTTAAAACCGGTGACACAGTCAAAGTCAAAGTCCTGGAGATTGATATTGCCAGACAACGCATCTCATTATCCATGAAAAAAATTGCAGCGTTTGCGGCACCCCCCTCCAAACCTGGCAAACGAACAGTCAATATTCCCGGCAAAACCAAGCAACAACGCCCCGAACAAAGCACCATGGCAAACGCCTTTGCCCAGGCCCTTAAAAAGTAGTCTTTAGAGACTCTGCTATACTTTTCTATTTGTGAAATTTACTATCAGGATTTGACATGAAACAAATACTCCATCCTCTGCCTGCCATTATATTCGCTACATTGTTAATGACCATATCACCGTTGACACCAGCGGATGAGCATGAAACATACGGCTCGATAGTGGGTCGTAAAGCACTGAACGGTTTTACCAATATGACCACTTCAGTTCTGGAAATCCCCAAAAACATTATCAATACCAGCAACCAGAGTAATATCGCTTATGGCGTCGTAGGCGGTCTGGCAAAAGGTATTCTGAATACGGCCGGCAGAATGATCAGTGGTCTGGCTGATTTTGTCACTGCACCATTACCGACAAAACAATTTGTTCACCCAGCTTATATCTGGAATGACTTTGATGCCGATACGACTTATGGTGAGGCATTCAGGCTACAGAAATAAAATTAAAACGTAACTGCTCGCCCCATCAAAAAAGGTGGGTGCAGGCTATTGATTGATCAGGGCGCGTCAATACCCCCTGTAGCTCTGTGCAACATCCTTGCTGCACAAGCCTGATTAATCAATAACCTGCATCCGCTAAATAAATACTTCGGCACATTTTTGTTGTTGCAAATAAATTTCAAAGAGGCTTCCTATATTTTTTGTTATATCATGACTAAAACTTGTAAATTTCTGGTAACTTCACAATAATGCCAGAAGAAAATATTTCACACCTATTTAGCCTGAATACAAAAAATAACAAAAAGGGTATATCTTATGGACATTTCAATTGGAATTGTTGGTCTCGGCAGAGTGGGGCGATCAATACTTCGCACCAATTTCATTCAATCCGATAGTGGCCGATTCAATATTGAGGTGTTGTGTGATGTAATGCCTATTTCTCAGGTAGCTTATTTGATTGCTCATGACAGCACTTATGGCAAACCTCCATTTTCTGTCAATGTTGAAAGCGACTATCTCATCATTGCAAACAAAAAAATCCGCTACCTGCAAGTTGACAGACGCCAGGGTTATCAGGAAAACAGCGGTCTGGATGAACTTAAAGATTTAGCTATTGATGTCCTTGTCAATTCCACAGGAACAGCGGTTATTGATAATCTCCACCGACTCATTAAAAACAAAATCACAAAAAAGATTCTTTGCAGTTGGAACATTCCCGGCGGCGACATTAGCCTAGTCTATGGAGTAAATAACCAGGAATATGACCATGAGCGCCATCATATCATTTCAGCAAGCACCTGCACTGGAAATGCCATGACTCCCTTGGCCTATATTCTTGACAAACACATTGGCATTGATCACGCCAGAATAATAACTATCCATCCGGCTCTTTCAGATCAGCATATTCTGGATGGTTATCACAAGAACTCCCATTTGGGACGAACAACCGTTGCCTCGATCGTACCGACCAAAACTAATGTGGCCGATTCTACCACTCTGGTTTTGCCGGCGCTTAAAGGTAAGCTTGACTCTTTTTCTTACCGGGTTCCTACAGAAATTGTCTCCGCCATGGATGTTTCCGTTACCCTTAATCGTAGTACTTCTCTTGAAGAATGCACTGAATTACTTGAAAACTACGCGCAACAGGAACTTGCCGGCATCCTTCACTGTGACTATGGCGCCTGGGGTCATGAAAGAGTGAGCATAGACTTTATAGAATCGCAATATTCATTAATTATTTTAATGAACCACCTCAGTGTCAGTAATAACCAACGCCATATCGGCTTATCCATTATGCATGATAACGAGCGTGGTTATTGTTGCCGGGCGCTGGATATTCTGGATGTTCTCAGTCAACAATTTTAACCCCTGACAATGCAAAAAAATGATTGAGTTATATCTTGATACGGCTGATATAAACCAGGTAATCCGCTTCAATGAGTGCCTGCCTTTAAAGGGGGTTACAACAAACCCATCAATATTGGCCAATTCAAAAACCGGCCTCAGACAATTTTTAGTCCATTTGACTGAAATCATGGGTGAAAAGCCGCGCATTCATGTACAAGTGGTCAGCCTGACAGTATTGGATATACTGGAAGAGGCGCGCATGATCCATGCCCTGCCCTATGATGTTGTGGTAAAAGTACCGGCAACGGAAACCGGTCTTGCCGCAATCAGAAAGATCAAAGCCGCCGCTATTCCTGTGCTGGCTACAGCAATCTACAGCGCCCAACAAGGTTTTCTGGCGGCATTATGCGGAGCTGACTATCTGGCGCCTTATGTCAACCGGATTGACAGCATGGGAATGAATGGTCTTGGGGTAGTGGCCGACCTGCAATTATTGCTTGAAAAACACAATCTGGACAGTAAAATTTTAGCGGCCAGCTTTAAAAACACGCAACAGGTAATGGAGGTTATGAAACTGGGTATTGGCGCCATCACCCTTCCTGTGGATGTAGCCGAACAGATGCTTACTCATCCAGCTGTTCAACCGGCGGTTGACCAGTTTAACCGGGACTGGCAACAAGTTTTTGGCAATAAACGTTCATTCCAGAGCTGATTTTCCTGTGTCGATATAAATTTGAACTATTCTTAAACTATATTACCAATATGTGAGAATACCCATAAACAGGAAGGAATATCATTCAAATGAAAAAATTTCATGATGAGTCCCAGGAAAAAAATCCCATCCTTACTGAAGGTTTTCATAGCAACCACTTCAAACTCAACCAAACTGACTTCACCTATGTCTGGCATTCGTTACCCATAAAAATATCAAGCTGTGTGCCGGAGGGTAAACACTATACCTTTCATTTGCAGGATGAAAATGGCGTTCAATTGCAGATCACAGGTGATACGGCGATTATTATTGAAGCGGCGAATACTGAAAATAAATGCCATAACGAGTCAATAAGGAACATCAAAGTTGTCGTTTTGAAATTTGACTACAGCAAACTGCAAATCTTGCTAAAAACACGATTTGGCCCTCTCTTTTCTTCGATACCCTGGCGCACGGGTATCACTGAAGGCTCCATGCACCTGATGTTGTTGCGATCATTAACACTCTGGGTTATTCAGGAAAAAATCAGAAAATCAGCGCCACTCACATCTTGGCTGCATATTGAAAACGCTTTGCTGGAATTATTCGTTGATAACCTGGATCGCAGAACCCACCAAAGACTGGATGATTACGAACTCAAAAAAAAATGGTTTGTTGAACTGGAAACCTGGATTGAACAAAACCTCACAAACCCCATCGTACTGGAAGATCTGGCCAATGCGACAGGGGTCAGCGTACGCACCATTCAGAAAGCTTTCCGACAATACCGGGGGTGTACGCCAATGAATGACATTAATCGTCGTCGCATGGAAAAAGCCCGCAACATGCTGATTAATGCAGATAACAATCTGACTGTGCTGGATGTTGTGCTGGAAGTCGGTTACCAACATCCCAGCCGGTTTGCCGCACTCTACAAAAAAAGATATGGCGAAAATCCCTCTCAAACTTTGGCCAAAAACCGAAAAGGGATAAACCGGACTACTGAATGTTAAAACACCTTTTCAGTTTCAAAGGTTATCCAAATTGCGGCGACTTTCTCCCCCGCTTTGCGGATAGAAGCATTGGAAGTTCAGTGTTATTCTGTCGCCAACGAATCAGATTTAAGAAATATTTAATTTGAAATCTGTTTAATTACACTTGAATCCGTAATTTCAATGCGGATACAGGTTACATTCATAGAGTCAATAAGGAACCCACTATGATACAAAAATATTTTAAATTTACAACCCTGAATCTTTTTGCTGTATTACTGTTGTTATTTTTCAGCACATCAAGCTACGCTGCGTTGTTTTATATTGATAACTTCACAGATACGCAAAGCGTTATAGATCTTGCGGGCGACAGCACTGCATCAGCGAATACTCAGGCACTCACATCAACAGGTAGTAATTTAGGCGCAGGAACACAAAGAACCCTCTCAATAGATGCAGCGGGGACGCCAAGCGCATCAATACTGCCCGGTGTTATTCCGGCATTCAACTCTTTAATGCAAAGCAACACCGGAACATTGCAAATATCCAACGACACCAACGTGACCAGTGCAATTGCTTCTGTATTCTGGAACGGATTTAATACGATTGACCTTACCGTATTCGGTAGTGGATTACTATTGAAAGTGGAAACCATAGATCTGGCAACAACCATTCAGTTAATTATTAATGGAGGAGCCTCAACATCAACTGCACAGACATTTTCAGCTGGATCGGGTAATTTCTTTGTTCCCTTTACTGATTTTTCTGACTCCACTGTATTTACCGCTGTTAACGATATAAAACTGGCCTTTTCAGGAAATGGTCCCTGGGATGGAAAGTTTTCTTTCCTAGTCGCATCGAATGTGCCCGAACCTTCTGTGCTGATTTTAATGCTGACGGGTTTGCTGGCTACCTACTTTATGTCTGGAACTCGTAATAAAAAACTATCTTGAGTTCTGCTCATCCCATTGATTACAGCGGAACCTATCCGCTGTAATCAAATTGTAACTACCCAGCATATTTATACATTTAATATCAGTCAATTATCCAGAAGACGCCGTGAATACCTCCATGTAGGATTGAATGTGGCATCCACATTTCTTCTACAAACAACTGATATTGAAAATTTTCGTTCAACCAATCACGCTGAGCAGTTACATCAAATTTACATTAATGTCAAATCTTAAATCACTATCAGTAAGCTTTTCACTGTTAAATACCCACCTGTTTCATCCAGTATATTGAAGCACAAAACTGAAAAGTCACAATATCATTCAGTCAACCAATATTTCCGGTATTTTTCCCGACTTGATTCAATTAACAATGCTATCCTGTCCGTATTAACAATAATTGCCCCTTCCTTAGCGCTATTAAACCAGTGGATAGACTGTTGCTGATAGCGTTGCCATACTTGCTCATGAGGAAAGGAAAAACGATTCCGATAACCGGCAGATATTAATACGACTTCCGGTTTGACCTGTTCCAAAAAGATCAAACTGGATGAAGTTTTACTGCCGTGATGAGGGGCAATAAGAAGATGACTTTTTAGCGTATTTCCATATCGCTTGACCAGCCATTCTTCTGCAGATTGTTCGATATCTCCAGTCAACAGGAAGACATATTTCGCTGTACTGACTTGTAGCACACAAGAGTTATTATTTGCGCTTTGAAAAAAATGCTGTTCAGGCGGTGACAGTATACTGAATTTTACCCCATCCCATTCCCAACCCTGCCCACTCCGACAATAACGCGCCTGATGCTGCAAATGCATTTTCTGCACACTACTGATAATTTCCCTGACTGGCATCATCGCTAGAACGGATTCCGCGCCACCAATATGGTCGTTGTCACCATGGCTGATTAGCAGGGTATCAATTTTGGTAATACCCTGAAAACGCAAATACGGCAAAATGACCGCCGTTCCCATATCAAGTTGTGGAGAAAATTTGGCTCCGCTATCAAATAGCAAAACATGATTTGCGGTTTCCACAACAACAGCCAGTCCTTGCCCCACATCCAGCAATGTCATTTTGAGCTGCCCATCTGTGGGTTTATCAACATCGATAAAAAACACCGGCAAACACAACACTAACCCAAGATAACGACCAGGAATCCCATTTGGCGCCAATAACAACAAAACACCCAGCATTGTCAATATCACCGCATAAAGTGGAGGCTGTACAGTCATTAACGATGCTATTGGTAGTTCGGCGCAAGCTGATAAAAACAACCAAAGATAATGTAGAACACCATCAACAAATCGAAACAGCTGCTCCGACAATAATGGCACCACAAACATCACTAACACCGCCAGTAAAGATAACGGCACTACCAACAGACTGATAACCGGCACAGCCAGCAGGTTTGCCAGCGGCGCAATCAACGATACTTGTTGAAAATAAAATATCAATATTGGCGCCAGACCAACAGCCATTATCCAGTGAATTTTGACAGCCGAATACCAGTACCCTAAACGATCCAACCGGGCTGAACACGAATACAGTATTAAAACTACAGCCGAAAAAGACAACCAGAAACTGGCTGATAAAACAGCAGACGGATCCAGCAGAACAACGACCAGTAAAGCTATTGTCAGCGTTTTCAGGGGAGCAATATGTCGTTGCCCGTACACAGCCGCCATGACAACTGTCAACATAATCAGCGCACGCTGGGCAGGCAATGCGAAACCGGCTAATGCGGCATAAAAAAGTGCCGCCATTAAAGCGCAAACAACTGCAACTTTTTGTGGTGAAAATGATAATATTCCGCTATAAGCCCATCCCTTCAAGGCCAAAAAATAAACCAGCCCAGCCACAAACCCGATATGCAAGCCAGAAATTGCCACTAGATGCACTGTCCCGGTTTTTCTAAAAACATCCCACTGCGCCTGACTCAGCAATGATCGGTCACCTATGGTGAGTGCTTTAATAATACCTGCATAGTGACTATCAATTAATACTCTGTGTAATTGATCGGCTATACTTTGCCGCCATTGACCAACCCCCAGTTTGTCACCCCCGCTATTGATTAAAACAGGTGATGGCTTATTACGCACATAACCAACAGCGCCGATATGATGGCTGAACAGCCAACGCTCATAATCAAATCCACCTGGATTAAAACGCCCATGAGGTTTTTTCAATCGCGCCGTCAATTGCCAGAATTGTCCGGCTTTAATGTTGTGATCAGGAAAATACCAACTCAGGCGTAGCTTGTCAGGTAGATCCAGCGCTGAATGCTTAACGATAAAATTAAATTTAACCCTGTTTCCATCATTAACCGGCGCCCCGTCAATAACCCCTTGAACTGCAATATCTTGACCTTCCAGTTGTTGCGGAAGAAGGTCTGACATTCTTAGCCAGGCAAAATTAACCGCCCACAAAAAACCACAAGTAAACAGCATGAATCGCCAATATCTTTGCCAGGCAAAAACAAACAACAAAACAACAAGAACCAATGTCTCGTTGCCATCCGGCAATACAGAAAGTTGCTGCACACTGACAATACCCGCCACAAACGCCAATACGGAAACAATCATGCTAATGAAATAATTAATATATTTTTCAATATACGAAATAGACGCCCATTCTCTTCAACTTCCACATCCAATTAAACATTGAAAATTTATGTTCCCAATGCTAACAGATATTCCGCTTATAGTTACGTTCATTTCCAACAAAACCTGTTAGAATTAAAGTTTTTAAAACGACCGTTGCATTATGCCGAAAGCAAAATTAAAAAAATATCTGCCTGATCCTGAAACACTAAAACAACATAAACACCTTCAGTTTCTGGGGGAGCGCCTTCATGAACCCAATTTATGGCACTTAAACCGCCGTTCAGTATCTATGGCTTTTGCTGTTGGCCTGTTTGCCGCATGGATTCCAACACCGGGACAGATGGCCATTGCCGCAGTGATCGCTTTTTATTTGCGTGCCAATTTGCCAATCTCTGTCGCCTTAGTATGGATTACCAACCCGTTGACCATGCCGCCTATGTTTTATTTTGCTTATTTAGTCGGTCTGTTGGCATTGGGACACGGCGCCCCGGATACTGATCTCGAATTTACTGTGGACAGTGTTTTATCGAGTCTCGGCGAAATTGGCGGTCCATTTTTATTTGGTTGTCTCATCCTTGGCATTATTTCCTCTGCCATCGGCTATTTTGGTATGCGCCTGCTTTGGCGCTTTATGGTCATAAGGCATTGGAATACCCGAAAAAACAGAAAATGAATAATTTCTTGTCCTCCTAAGCTAGGAGGTTGCCGGGTTATGGGGTTCGTCACGATACGTGCGCGAAATCAAATGCAGTTTGTCGATCTGTTGATCCCTATAATGACGCAACGAAAAAGATCGGAAAAAATGCGCCGATTTACAACTGAAGGTGCCAGAATAAAATTGAAATTACTCTATGGAAGCGCTGAACAGTTACCCAACTTTTATGTAATTTTCAATACCCGGTAAATATTGAAAACATCAATAATGCTTAAACAAATACTACCTCGGGCATTAATAATCATATCCTTGGGTCACTTATCCGCCTGTATGCCAATTACCTATCCGGCGGGTAAAGCAAGCACTTCCGGCCAGCTTCTGAATCATTTTTTTATAACGGATGACGCTACTGAATTACCCGTTAAAGTATGGCCATCAACTCAACAAGAACCACAGGCTGTTATCATCGCGGTACATGGTTTTAATGATTACAATCATTTTTTCCAGAAACCGGCGGAATATTTTGCTCAACACCAGATTACTTCTTACGCCTATGACCAACGCGGCTTTGGCGGCAGCCCAAATCGTGGTTTCTGGGCGGGCGTTGATACCTATGCCAATGATTTGGCCTTATTCATTCGTCTGATTAAAAACAGACATCCTGACAAACCACTGTACCTTTTAGGTGAAAGCATGGGTGGAGCAGTCATCATCAACACCATTGCCAAAGTAAATACATCACCAGTCAACGGCGTTATTCTGGCAGCGCCGGCAGTTTGGGGGCGACAAATCATGCCCTGGTATCAAAACGCACTGCTTTGGTCACTTTCGCACAGTCTGCCGTGGCTTACGTTAACCGGCAATAATCTGGAGATAACTGCTTCCAACAATATTGAAATGTTAAAAGCATTAAGCCGAGATCCACTGGTCATCAAAAAAACCCGTGTTGACAGCCTTTACGGGGTAGTCAATCTGATGGATAAAGCGTTGGAAAACGCCGACTCATTAACAACCAATCTATTATTGTTGTATGGTAATAAGGATGAGATTATACCGAAAGCGGCCACCTCTGTTTTCTTACAGCATTTATTAAAATCAAATCCACAGAATAAAACAGTTACCTTTTATCAAGAAGGTTATCATATGCTGCTCCGTGATATTCAGGCTCCCCTTATATGGAACGATATTTTGACTTGGATATTTTCTTTTAACGTACCGTCGTCCGCCCCTCTGGGTGAGTCTCAGGATTAACAACATGGTTCAAGCAAATGTACCACCATTCCAACCCCAATATTCGGCCGGACAATTACTAAACTCAATATAGATACGTTCAGGAGATAACTGTAAATCTGACTGCAATATCCGGCTGATGGCAGCTGACAATGCTTTGGCCTGCACACTAGTCAGACCAATACTTTTACACTCCAGATAAGCAAGCGGCTCATGATCACCTGAAAAAATCATATCTCTGTCGGCAGACAATTCGACCATCACATAGCGCTCTGATTTTCCGGTTTCTTTGGCAAGCAACTGTGATAATTGCCCCATTAGCTGCGAAGTTTGTTGTTTATTGATAGGGACATTGGTTTTCAACTTTAAATAAGGCATGATTGTGTTCCTCTAATTGGCGTCTATCTGTGACTTTACTACGGCACAAGTGGTAAGCAAAACTGAAGTCAGTAATTCCTGTCAAAGAAATCACTTTCTTGAGTCAGGCAGCTCGTAATATATACTCATCACGCATGAACCACTCTGAGTATATAATATCACTTTACATAATATTCAAATTTACCACGGAATAAAAGACTGTAATCTTTGTCTCTTTTGCAACCTAAAAGCGCAGACCTGATCATGCGGAATCATTGTTTGAAGGCTAGCATTTTATTAAGTTAAACTTTCGCAATTAGTCTAAACTTAAGGTGTAGCAGCATATAGCTACCGAACTACTTAACTACGGAAAATTTGTGAAGAATTCTTTCTTTCTGGTCATTCCCGAGCAAAAAAATGACCCGGAACTATTGCTTGTATTTGAAGAGGACACGCTGACACAGTGGCTTGCAGAATTACCTACCGCTAATCTTGGCCTGGCAACCCGTTTGCTCCATGACCTGGTCATTGAGATGAATAGTTTGCTCATGTCCGCTCAAAAACGCCTTGATGCACTGGAATTATTAAGACACAACTTTCTGATTATTGAAGACTATTTACACTCCAGACTAATTAAATCGGGGTTCCCCAAGGGCGTTGATGAACACAAAATCATGGATGTTCTGGTTTCACTCGAGAAACAACTTACCATAGGTTACTGGATAAGTCTTCGTGAATTAACACGTCGAGACATCGGCTGGTTTCAAGGAAAAAATGTTGCCCTGGCAATACAAAGAACCATCAAAGGACTTAGCAGCATTGTCATCACCCATTTCATGATGAATATCCCGGTTCCTGACTGGATATGGATTGATTTGCACTCGCTTTACAAATTAAGCTTAAAAGTTAAAAAAGAAACCACAAAAGTAGCCGATGAATCCAGTTCATCAGGAAAAACCAGCGCCCAGGACTGCTATAAACAAATATTACTGTTAAGTCTTGCCGACCCTTCCGGGTTGATGCAAAAAGAATTTCAATTAAGTTATCGGTTTATTGAAAAAATAACCCATCTGGTCATTATTGAAAACACACCCATTGCAGAGCAGCCAATGCAATGTATTATTCTTATGGATGAAGATTCACCCCCTTATTTTGAAGCTGCTGACCAAACATCTGACTCTGCCATGATGTTTTTAAACCTCGATAAACTCTACAAAGCTTGTGAACATCCTGCGAAATTCAGTAGCGAAAATGAACCCCGTTACAGCTCAATGGAATCGACAAAAAACAAGTCTGATAAATTGTCCGTAGAATTATTTGAATATTTGATTCGTCATTGGCAGGGCGAACATTTACAAGGCGCTACATTGTTTAGCGACAGACTGGACAGATATATAGCCATCGGACTAAACGCCACCTACAACCTACAGAGCAGTTTTGCCGAAACAGGCAATCATTCCGCTATTGAAATAAAAGCAGAAAGCCATTCCGAACGGGCTTTGTCCTGCCATTTTGACACTCCCGGTATTTTATCAATCGGGAGCCTTGTCAGCTGTCGAAAAACAGACGCCAGCAAGCAAAACCGTTTATTGGGAATTGTTACAAAAATAACTTTATCCAAACAAAACAACAAGCTTGCCTTTGAGTTGCAAGCAATTGCCGCACAATCCTTTTCAGTCACTTACCTGGATATTAATGCACCGGCAGGATCCGAACCACAAAAAGCGTTACTTTATGCCACTAAAAATCACGATGGTGAAAAAAGCTTTATTATCATGGATTCTTTCATGTATAAGGACGGAGACCTTTTGAGAATGTTTTTAAATCAGGAAAACTTCCCCATCATTATAAAAGATCGTAAAAACATAGGCTTGGGCTACTGGCAATTTGAGTGCAGACGTCTTGCAGAAAAAGTTACCGACACACATGAAAGAAAAAAAGGTTATGACTTTATTTAATACTTTTATATCTGCTGCTTGTACAGCAAACATTTTTCGTTATTATTCACCCCCTTTCAAAAATAGTGGCCATAGGACATTGAAACATCAGTAATCTTACCCATCAGTTCAAAAAGGCTACGGCACCAGAAACATAATAAATCAATAACCTACATCAGTGAAAATCCAACTTTTTAAAAAAGTTCTTTCGCATCCTGAAAAAAGCTGTTAAAAACAATCCAATGAACACTTGAAATGTTCTGTCAGCATGATACCTTTAGCGGTTCTAAAATAATAATAACGAAATACTTAATTTATAAGAGGAATAACAACATGAGTAACGGTGAAAACGAAAATTCTAAAGAATCTGAAAACCCTGTTGAAGTGGAAAACAGTAATGAAGCCCAAAAACCAGTTGAGACAGAAAACAACAGTGGCGAAACCGAAAACACCAACCAACCCGCTGAAAACGCCACAAATGCAGCAAAAGATATTCTGGCCAAAGCAATGGCTTTAAAAGAATCAAATCCAAAAGTATTTTTTGGTGGCATTGGCGCTGTCGTATTAGTCCTTCTTATTATCATGATGAGCAGCGGTTCCAATAAAGAACTCCCCATTCATAAAGCCACTACTATTAATGTCGGCCAAAACTATGTCCTTAAGGGCGCTAACACTACCGCGCCGGAAGCCACCATACGATTAGTCGCAATCCCGGGTTCCATGGCTGCCTATGATGACACAGAAAAAGATGATCGCGTCGGTGGCTGTAAACATATGCCACAAGGAACACCTGTAAGAGTGCTGCAAACTCAAGACGCCTACGGTAAAGCTGATGCATTTGTTCAGGTTGAAATGACATCAGGAGAGTGTCAAGGACAAAAAGGCTGGGTTTTAGCTATCAATATACAATAAAACTATTGACAAGTTTTTATAAATCGCTAAAATATACGGGATAAATTGAAGTGCGGGAATAGCTCAGTTGGTAGAGCACAACCTTGCCAAGGTTGGGGTCGCGAGT
>CAYNIU010000016.1:0-31175 GCA_964397365.1 uncultured Methylomarinum sp.
TGTAACCTGACCTTTAGTTGTCAATGTAGCAAGAGCCATATAATTCCTTACATTTCATTAATTTCTTTTGATTTCCTGTCAAGTCTTATAATTTCTGTAAGTACACAGACTGAACGGTTATGTCATACTCATTGGAACTATACACCCCACATGCGCGAATTAGGGATTTTCAACAGCATCTTCAAAAATATCAGTCATTGCTATAGTAAGATCCATACTGCCAAATTTGCAGATTTCTTCGGTATCGCTGATATGCAATAACCACTCGTCGTCGGCCATTCTACGAAAACATTCAACTCGACGCGCTTTAATATCAATTAATACATATTCTTTTAAGCTGGGCAATAGTCGGTAGGCTGCAAATTTTTTTCCACGGTCAAAAGCTTCAGTGGAATCTGATAAAACTTCAACAACCAGGACAGGGTTAGATAAATATTGATCTGCTCTTTGATCTTCTCTATTACACGATACCATGATATCGGGATAGAAAAAGGCATTTGCCTGCTCAACTCGTAGCTTCATATCAGCAATATAGGCCTGGCAAGGCGTATTGCGTAAATGTTGCTTCAAAATGGCAAACATATTACCTGTAACAACGACATGTTCACGCCTTGCTCCTCCCATAGCAAAGACTTCGGCGTTGATATATTCATGCTTTTCCTGCTGTTGCTCTTCCCAGGCTAAATAATCCTGTTCATTAAAAACTAATTTTTCAGCTAACTGCATTGTTGTATTCCCAGTATTTTACTGCTCAACCAGATTGTAGAGTAAACCAGTTAAAAAGCGATTACAATAAAGACTACAGCGCTTATCAAAAGTAGTGTAAGGTAAGCTTCATGCACCGCAACGATTATAAATTGACAACAGATTTAGCCAGAACAAGTGACACAAATTTTTGTCACTTTCTTGCCCAGTTTTAATGCAGTCAATTCTCCGCCCCACAAACACCCGGTATCAATGGCGTAACAATTATGACTCTGGTGAAAACCCAAAGTGGACCAGTGCCCAAAAATGATTTTCATATCGGCGCTTTTACGGCCGGGTACTTTAAACCAGGGCATTAGATTTTCAGGTTGTGAACCCAATGGGCCTTTATAGTGAAAATCCAGTTTGCCATTGGCATCGCAATATCTCATACGGGTAAAACAATTAACAATGAAGCGGGCTTTATCTATGCTGCTGAGATCTTTATCCCAGATGTCCGGCTTATCGCCATACATGGTTTTAAAAAAATTAATATAATCAGAGCCTCGCAATATTTTTTCCACTTTTTCCGCCATTTTTTGAGTTTGCGAAAAGTCCCACTGTGGAGGTAAACCGGCGTGTAACAGACAGAATTCGTTATTATGGTGAAATAATGCTCGGTGTCTCAACCAGTGTAACAATTCATCCCTGTCGGGTGCTTCCAGTATCTGGCTGAGAGAATCTTTTTTATGAGGTTTTCGTTGTTTTAAAGCAGTTGCGATTAAATGCAGATCATGATTGCCCAGCACAGTAATTGCGGAATGTCCCAATGATTTGACAAATCGCAGGGTTTGCAACGATTTTGGGCCTCTGTTGACCAAATCGCCGGCAAACCAGAGCTGATCGTCTGTTTCATTGAATTGAATGACATCCAGTAGTCTCAGCAACTCGTCATAACAACCTTGAATATCGCCAATGGCATAAATAGACATTAATGCAGAGTTCTGGGTATGGATAAAGTGAACTTGGGAATGGTTGCTTTAAAATTATCACCATTCTCGGAGATCATCGTATATTTTCCCTGCATAACACCGACCGGCGTTTCAATCATAGCGCCACTGGTATAACGAAAAGTATCGCCCGGTTTCAAATAAGGTTGTTCTCCAATAACGCCTTCGCCATTAACTTCCTGAATTTTACCGTTGGCATCGGTAATCAACCAGTGCCGACTTAATAATGTGGCTGGAATTGTGCCGACATTGGTAATGGAAATGGTATAGGCAAAAACGTATCGGCCTTTTTCTGGTGATGATTGGGCTTCAATATAACGAGGCGTAGCTTCAACTAAAATTTTATTTTTTTCACTCATTAGTAGATGATATAGCAAATTATTCAGGATATTTTATCACTAAACGTAAGAAACTATGACCTATGACCTATGACCTATGACCTATGACTATTAAAATACTGTCTTTTGCGATACTGTTGTTTTTTACTCAGTCTGCATTGCCTGAAGACATTAACGATTTATTTGCAGCGGCTATAGCCGGCAAAACTGAAAGACTGGAGTCATTGTTGGCACAGGGGATGGATGTCAATGCTAAAACAGCCGCCGGACGTACCGCGTTAATGGGCGCCAGTTTTAACGGTAATGTTAGAAATGTAAAGGTCTTACTCAGTTATGGCGCCGATGTTAATGCGGCTGACAATATGGGCTTGACCGCATTAATGGATGCTTTGGTATTTGGTGAGGAGGAGATAGTCGCTTTATTGATTGCTGCTGGTGCAGATGTCAATGCAGTTGACAATCAAAACACCACTGTTCTGGCCAGGGCAAAGAAAACAGCACATAAAAAACTCATTAAAATGCTGGAACAGGCTGGGGCTAAAGAAGAAATCGAAAAGCCAGAAAATGATTCTGAACAAGATAGCCAGAATGATTCAAAAGAAACTGAACAAACCACTACCGAAACCAATAAGGATGAACAAAACAATGAGCCATGAGGATGACGCCATGCATATTCATATTCTTGGCATTTGCGGTACCTTTATGGGTGGTCTGGCATTGATTGCCCGGCAATTGGGATATCAGGTCAGCGGCTCGGATGAGAATGTTTATCCGCCGATGAGCACTCAATTGGAGCAACAGGGCATACAGTTGATGAACGGTTACCGTCCGGAAAATCTGCATTGTCAGCCCGATCTGGTGGTGATTGGCAATGCCTTGTCCAGAGGTAACCCCGAAGTTGAAGCAGTATTGAACAAAGGACTGAAGTATGTTTCCGGGCCACAATGGTTGTCGGAACATGCGTTGCAGAATAAATGGGTTTTGGCAGTTGCAGGAACTCACGGTAAAACCACAACCACCAGCATGCTTGCCTGGATACTGGAATATCAAGGATTCAAACCGGGTTTTCTGATTGGCGGTATTCCGCTAAATTTTGGTATCTCCGCCAGACTGGGCGAATCTGATTTTTTTGTTATTGAAGCCGATGAATATGATTCGGCTTTTTTTGATAAGCGTTCAAAATTTCTCCACTACCGGCCCAGAACGGCAATCCTTAATAATCTGGAATTTGATCACGCCGATATTTTTGATGATCTGGACGCCATTAAAAAACAGTTTCATCATTTCGTCAGAACCATACCGAGTGAAGGTTTGATTATTGCCCCTGAATGTGAAAGCAATATCGAGGATGTCTTAAAAATGGGTTGCTGGACAGCTGTGGTAAATACAGCGATTAATGCCAATGCCGATTGGCAGGCTGAATTGATCAAGATGGATAGCAGCCATTTTAAAGTATTTTTTGAAAAGCAGTATCAAGGTTCGCTTGACTGGAGTTTAGCTGGCGAACATAACGTCTATAATGCTTTATCGGCTATTGCAGCCGCCAGACATATCGGCATATTGCCAGGTGACGCCATTAACGCCTTGGCGGCGTTTAAAAACGTCAAGCGTCGTATGGAAGTGATTGTCAAAACAAATAGTATTACGGTATATGATGATTTTGCCCATCACCCCACGGCTATTAAAATGACGCTGGACGGCCTGCGTAAACAGGTGGGGTCAGAAAAGATCATCGCCATTGTTGAGCCGCGTTCCAATACCATGCGTATGGGGATACATACAAAAACCCTGGCCGAGTCTTTAGCTCAGGCAGACCTGGCCATCATTTATCAGCCGGAGAATCTGGGTTGGAATTTAAGCGCATTACAAAAATACGCTGATAATATTATGATATGCGCCAGTCTGGAAACAATTATTACCCGCCTTAAAATAGCGGAAGCCGAGACCACGCACGCCGTATTGATGAGTAACGGTAGTTTTGGCGGCATTTATCAGCGCTTGTTGGATGAATGGTAATGCCTTTGTTGCATAAAAAAATTCCAGATTGATTTATCCCATGATCATTTTCATGAAACGGGGTAACTTTCAAGCGTACCTAGGGAAGCGCTGAACAAATCAGGGATGATTTGATCAGCGCTTCCCTAGGAGATCCTCGGATTATGAATGATTTTACTGCGACAGTGGGACTTCAATCGCCCAAACCTTCGTTCCACCAGGCGCTAAACTTGCCGATGACGCCGTTGACATCGCCGCAGCTGTCGCGGTTGGTACTTTGATGAACGGTCGCCGCCGAACGCAGTAAAAGCTCCCGGTTGGTGCTTAAACGGGTGTACTTGTCCACCAGCTCCAAAGACTGATTCAGGTCGCTTAACGCGCCACGGAACACCCCCAGATTGACGCCATTGTAGGTCGGAAAGCGGTGAACGGCGTCAGCGCCGTTTTCCTTTAATCCGGCAATCGTCCAGTACCAGAAACCGGCGTACAGCCAGCCTTTTTCTTTGGCTTGCACGGCAAAATTCTGTATTTTATATAGCCGGGTGATGGATGCAACTTGCAGTGAGTATCCTTATTTTGATGTAAAATACCGCTCAGACATTTGCCAAGCGAATAGTAAAAGGAAAAATCGTTAGATAAATATAAATTAAGCTGTTGTGTTTATTGATATTTGATTCTACAAACAGCTCAAGAACATTGAATAAAAATAACTATGAGTACAGGTAAACTTTATATTATTTCAGCACCGTCCGGTGCCGGAAAAACCAGTCTGGTCAAACAGTTGATTGCAGATGTGGAAAAGCTGGTTGTATCGGTATCCCATACAACCCGGCCGATGCGTGATGGTGAAGAGCATGGCGGGGACTATTTTTTTGTTTCTGTAGAGGAATTCAAAGGGATGCTGACGCAACAGGCGTTTCTGGAACATGCCCGGGTATTTGATAACTTTTACGGTACTGCCCGAAAAACGGTGGAAAATGCCTTGTCTGGCGGCCTGGATGTGATTCTGGAGATAGACTGGCAGGGCGCCCAACAGATCAGAAAAATGATCCCTGAAAGCCAGTCTGTTTTTATTTTGCCGCCTTCCATCAAGGTGTTGCAACAGCGCTTAAAAGGACGCGGACAGGATAGCGATGAAATTATTGCCAGAAGGATGCGCGATGCCGTTGCGGAAATGAGCCATTATGCTGAATTTGATTATATTGTCGTTAATGATGATTTCCAGCAGGCTCTGGGTGAATTGAAAAGTATTATAAAGGCAAACCGGTTGTTAAAAAACAGACAACAGCAACATTTAGCGGCGTTGTTGAAAAGCCTGTTGCAATCGGCTTGACCCCGAGCTGTTTGAAATCTGCCCGCTTACTTGTAAACGAGCAGTTGTTTTTTACGGTCAATCAACCAGTCCGTCTAATCCCGAGTCAAGAGCAAGAATTTCGGTCATTTTTTCAGCTATTTGTTGCTCATTAAACCCCAGTTGCCGCCATTCCTTAACCGGGAAAGCGGTCTGCCTTTCTTCATCACTCATCGCGCTGTGACTGGATTCACTGATATATTTTGCAATAAACACTGCACAGGCGGGTAAAGAAACTTCTTCAAATGCCAGAGGTTCGCCCGATTTGGCGATGGTATCAATTAATTCCTCAGAAAAATGCCAGCGGCGGCAAAGTTCGGCGCAAGCTTCCTGGCTGGTAAACCCCAGACGTTTGCGCTCGTACTCAGGTCGCGCCTCACCGGCTTTAACATGCTGGTCAATTTCATTTGCGGCCTTGGCGTCTCCTAGCTGTAACAGAATATTTCCCAGCCCACTAATCAAGCCGGCGGTAAAAACCATATCACTGTTGTCCTGTTTACTTTGTTCAGCCAGCCACTTTGCGGAGGTCGCGGTGCGAAAGCTGTCGATCCAGAATTCTTTTATATTGAAATTGGGTATTTCCGGGACAGCGCCAACAATACCGGAAGCAATAACCAGGGTTTTTAATCGCGACATGCCCAGCATGACAACGGCTTCTTCAATGGAGCCAATTTTTTTGCTAAGACCAAAATATGCCGAATTGACCAGACGCAGCACCTTCATTGAGATCATTTGCTCTTTTTCAACATTTTTAGCAACGACATCAAAATCAATATCAGGATTGTTCAGTTGCGTAATCAATGTCCTGACAACTTCAGGAACCTGCGGTACATTGTGAATCTGGTCAAACAGTTTTTCTATCGTTAACTTCATTATTAATCTATCCTTCGTTTAATATTTAATTTATACCTTAATAGTAGATGAGGTGAACAAAATTACTATTCATTTAAAATATATAATGAATTCAGGGGAAAGGTAAAACAACAGTTACAATTTCACTCAGGCGCTCTTCACCCGGAGATAAGCGGAAAAGGCATGATAAGGCATAGGCTTTCATAATTATAAGAGTATAATTCAGATTTTGTGGAAAGTTTAAAGCGTATGCTCAGGAAAACTTATGAATGATGTATTACGGCAATTGGCCGCAGTTCTGGAACAACGTAAACAGGAAACAGCCGACAACTCTTATGTGGCCAGTTTATATGCAAAAGGTTTGGATCATATTTTAAAAAAACTCGGGGAAGAAGCGATCGAAACTGTTATTGCCGCTAAAGGTGGCAATAAAGAGCAGATTATTTATGAAACAGCTGATTTGTGGTTTCACAGTATGGTAATGCTGGCGGATCAAGGGTTAAGTCCTGACGATATATTACAGGAATTACAGCGGCGTTTTGGTTTGTCGGGTTTAGAAGAAAAAGCCCAGCGTGGTAAATAAAAAATATCAGGAGACAAAAATGGGCATCAGTGTAACCCAGTTATTGATTATTTTAGTGATTGTCGTGGTGTTGTTTGGCACCAAACGGTTGAAAAATATCGGCGCCGATTTAGGCGGTGCGATCAAGGGGTTTAAAGCGGCTGTCAAGGAAGGAAGCGAAGATAAGACAATTTCTGAAAGCGAGGGTGAGACCTTAGAAGGTGAAGTCACGGCCAAGGACAAGGATAAAGCTTAAAGTATGTTTGATATTGGCTTTTGGGAACTGTGTTTGGTTGGTTTGGTCAGTTTGCTGGTTATTGGGCCGGAAAGACTGCCAAAAGCGGCGCGGATAGCCGGATATTGGCTAGGCAAGACCCGTAATATGGTGACCTCGATAAAAACCGAGATCAAAGAGGAGTTACAGGCTGAGGAGATGAGACAAATTATAAAGGAACAAGCTGACCTGGATGCGTTACAGCGCTTGCAGGAACAAGGGAAAGACCTGCAAAAAGAAGTCAAATCAGCAATCAATTCTATCAGCCGACAAACAGACGAATGACCGACTATTCACCCGATCAAGGCCAGGAGCAGCCCTTTATCAGTCATTTGGTCGAGTTGCGCAATCGGTTGTTGCGTGTTGTCCTGTGTGTGCTGGTGGTGTTTTTGGCGGCAGCACCGTTTGCCAACGAAATATACAGCTATTTATCCGGGCCGTTGCTGAAACATATGCCGGAAAACAGCACCATGATTGCCATTGATGTGGC
This sequence comes from uncultured Methylomarinum sp., assembly GCA_964397365.1. GTDB lineage: Bacteria > Pseudomonadota > Gammaproteobacteria > Methylococcales > Methylomonadaceae > Methylomarinum. Next base: position 7,557 of record CAYNIU010000016.1, read on the forward strand.
TTCGCCATTTTTTATACCGTTCAAACTGGCGTTGGTGGCTTCGGTGTTTGTCTCCATGCCGGTTATTTTATATCAACTCTGGGCTTTTGTGGCGCCGGGGTTGTACAGTCATGAAAAAAGGATGATTTTGCCGTTGCTAGTGGGAAGTACGGCGCTTTTTTATGCTGGTATCGCTTTTGCCTATTACGTGGTTTTTCCGTTAGTCTTCGGATTTTTAACGGCAGCCGCCCCACAAGGCGTTGCGGTAATGACCGATATCAGTAAATATCTTGATTTTGTTCTGACCTTGTTTTTTGCCTTCGGTCTGGCCTTTGAAGTGCCGATTTTCACCATTCTTTTAGTCTGGAGCGGCTTGACAAGTCCCAAAAGTCTTTCAGAAAAACGACCCTATGTGATTGTTGGCGCCTTTATTGTTGGCATGTTTTTGACACCGCCCGATGCAATATCCCAAACTTTATTGGCCGTTCCTATCTGGTTGTTATTTGAATCAGGCTTATTGTTTTCGCGCTTTTTTGTCAGAAAAACGGCTGATGACGGGATTGAAACAAAAAGTTAAGACTTATTTCTGACTTGCTTGGTTTTTTTCGCTGTTACATTATCCTAGGAGGCTGTCGGATTATACGCCATGCTTTGAATACAAACATGAATTGTAACCTCCGCGTAATTAATTGAACGAAAAGTCTTCAATAGCCGATGCTCGCGGAAGAAATGCAGGTTTCCTGCACATTCCTTAGTTTGTATTACCAGTGCAAAATAGAATGAAAATACACAAAACTGTTTTAATTACTGGCGCCGCCAGACGTATTGGTGCGACATGCGCGCGCTTGCTGCATGATGAGGGCTTTAATGTCTGTTTGCATTACAGACATTCTGAAAGCGTTGCTAGACAGCTTTGCGAGGAGTTGAACGACAAAAGACAACAATCGGCTCAAATTATGCAGGCTGATTTGCTGAATATGCAGGAACTGACAAAATTGGCACAGAAGGCTGAAGCTGTTTGGGGACGGATGGATGTTTTGTTGAATAATGCCTCGTCTTTTTATCCTGGAAATGTTGCTGAGGTAACGGAGCAAAACTGGGATGAATTGTTAGGCAGTAATTTAAAAGCGCCATTTTTTCTGTCACAAGCGCTATTGCCTTCATTAATCAGTACGCAGGGGTGCATTATTAATATTATTGATATTCATGCTGACAGGGGGCTGAAAGATTATCCGGTTTATAGTATTGCCAAAGCCGGCCTGGCCGCCATGACCCGGTTTTTGGCTAAAGAACTCGGGCCGCAAATCCGGGTTAACGGCGTTTCACCCGGAGCGATTTTATGGCCGGAAGGTGATATGGATGAGAAAACTAAAAGCGAAATTATACAGAAAGTGGCATTGCAATGTTCTGGTGAGCCGATGGATATAGCCAAAGCCGTTCGTTTTTTAATTAATGAGGCTGACTATATCACTGGACAGATTTTATCTGTTGATGGCGGCAGGGGGTTGTTTTGCTAACAGCCAGGATGGCTGTATTTTTTTTTGATTCAGCCCTGTTTTATCAAACAAAGCCCATAATTGACGATAGTTCTTGTGACTGATGGGATGCTGCAATTCGCCGGCAATTTCTGCCAGTGGTTCCAGTACAAAAGCATAACGCTCGATTTCATCCCGGGGGATTTGCAGGCGGCCGTCATGAATAATTTGATCGCCATATAACACTAGATCAAGATCCAGCGTTCGCGCGGAAAATTTTTGGCAGTTCCGGGTTCTGCCATGATCAAGTTCGATTTGCCGTAACAATTTTGCGACTTGCCTGGCATCCAGGTCTGAGTCAAATTTTACAATCAGATTATAGAAGTTTTCGCCATTAAAACCTACCGGCTCAGTTTCATAGATACTGGAAAATTCGATTTTCCCAAACAGTTTTTTAAGCGCATCAAGGCTTGAAGGAATATGTTTTTCCCGGTCAATATTGCTGCCGATACTGATAAAACCAGTAACCATGAGCTATTTTTCACCTCGTTCGATAATGATGCCGACATCCTTGGCGCGACTGATAGCCCCTCTTTTATTGAGTATAATTCTGACCCAGGGGATATTGAATTCGCTTTGCAGAACAACTGCAATTTCTTCAATTAGTTTTTCGACCAGATAAAATTCACTTTGTTCGACAAATTTGACAATTCGCTCGGAAACAGCCTTATAATCCAGCGTGTGTGTAATATCATCGGTTTCAGCCGCTTTACTGATATTAGTGGCCATTTCAATATCCAAAACGATGGTCTGCTTGATTTCTCTTTCCCAGTCATAGATACCAATGACGGTATCAATTTCAAGCCCCCTTAAAAAGATGATGTCCATTATGATTTTCCGGTTATTATATTGCTAAAAATTTAGCAGTATCGTGGAATCCATGTTGATATACAAGTTTTGAGGAGAATTTGAAATGATTGAATGGTTGCTTGTACCTTCGGCGTATTTGTTTGGCTCCATATCCAGCGCTATTATTGTATGTCGCTTAATGGGACTGGACGACCCCAGAAAACAGGGTTCTGGAAACCCGGGGGCAACCAATGTCATGCGTATTGGCGGTAAGAAAGCGGCTGCTATCACCTTACTGGGCGATGCATTAAAAGGATTGGTTCCGGTGTTGACGGCAAAAATACTAGGCGTTGACAGTCTATTGTTATCTGCTGTTGTATTTGCCGCCTTCTTAGGTCATCTTTACCCGGTTTTTTTTGGTTTTAATGGTGGAAAAGGTGTAGCCACTTCATTGGGAGTGAGTCTTGGGGTGGCCTGGTTGTTAGGTCTGGCAGTATCAGCAACCTGGTTTGTTATTTATAAAATTGGCAGGATTTCCTCTTTGGCCGCGCTGGTGACCGCTGTTCTCTCACCCGGTTATGTCTGGTTGATTACAGGAGACAGCAACCTGGTGATCTCCTTTGCGCTGATTTCAATTATTTTGTTATGGCGACATAAAAGTAATATTCAAAGACTTTTAGCCGGTGAAGAAACCTGATGAACAAACTGTCTTCTGAAAAATCCATTCGTTGACAGACTGAAATTAAAATAACTCATGTTTTTGTCATATTTTTTTAACATTAGGGTTACATAATGAACTTTTAAAAAAATGAGGCCGTCTCATTTTTAATCATTTCCAATAATCTATTTGCAATCCTGAAAATGAGAACAACATCTATACATGACGAATATCTGGGCATTGACACCGCGTTGAGTCCTGAAGTTATTGACTTTATAAACGCTTCAATTTCCAGTACCGAAAATTACGTCAAACAGTCCGGTCGACCGCAACCGGGCCATATAACACTGGATGAATATGAGCAAGCTATGGCGGCATAAAACCGGTGAGCAACGATGAAAAAACAATCCCACTTTGTCATAATATGGATAATCAGCTTAATGATTGCCATCCCTTTGTTCATATCCTTGGCCGGGGTTAATTTCATCCTGGCAGCGCTGGATCGAATGAATCACAAAAAAAATCCGCTTAACCTTGTTTGAAGGTGTCTACTCATCTGGTATTTATTGCGCGAGTAGTTATTACGTTTGAAGTTTTCCCGTTTGTAACTTGTATGTTGATTTTACATTCATCTCCCGCTTGATTTTGCTTATTGCTCAACGCCAGACCAATACAAGTACCGTTGTTGAAGGGGGATGGGTATATAATTGTTTTTGTTATTTCAGAAAACAAGGCTGCTGTGATGAACGCTAAAGATAAAAAACAGATTAGAACTGATTTTCAGGATGCAGGCGTAAAAAAGGCCAAACGTATTGCATCAATCATTTATATCATGGTCATGACATTTATAGTGGCGGGTTCCTGGTTGCACCAGCAGCAAACAGCGACTGAAATGGATACAGATAAAACCATTGATTACAACCGCTTTTGATCAGTGCAGATATTGCAATTTGCTATAGTTCTTAGCTTTTAAACAAGCGTCCAAGCAGTCCATTGTTGTTTTCGAGTTCTTGCAGACGTTGCTTGGCTGCATCGCCAATTTCATTATTTTCTTCTGCCACGATCACTCTTTCAAGCACGGAAAGGCTGTTTTTATCCAATAGCTCAATAGCCTGTTTGCGGACAGAAGGGTAATGTGCGCGTAACGCAGCCAATTCACGTAAATAGGCGTTGGCAAGGTGTAATTGTTTCAGCATGACCGTTTCAGGGTTGCCGGTAAACAACTCCCGTTGCAAGTTTCCGTATTGTTCCTGAATTTGCACCAGCTCGCTACGATTTATTTTGGCCGGCTCAGTTGGATCATCACAGCAGCCCATTGACTGTCCCTCTCTAAAATTTGAGAAATACTTACCTTGTCTTATCCTTCAAAAGGATAGCATATTCCTTGTTACTGTTGCAGTTGTTTTATATTCATAGCTGTTCAAAATGAGAATAATGAAAAAACGCTTCAATCATATTTTATAATGATTGCTTTATTCCTCCTGTTTTTCTGATTATGATGCGTTTTTCCCATAGCACCTTATCGCCAGGATTGAACCAGGGTAAACTAAAACCCTGTCCAGGCACACCCAATTGTATTTGCAGTGAAAACAATCGCGCCGATGCATTGTCGTTAAACCATCATGATTGGAAACAGTCGTGGGCGCATCTGCAAAAGGTTATCCGCGCTCAGGGTGGACATATTATTGAACATACGGAGACTTATTTGCGAGCTGAATTTTATTCGAAATGGCTGGGGTTTATTGACGATCTGGAGGCTCGGTTCGATAAACAGCAACAAGTTATCCATCTGCGTTCAGCATCCAGAACCGGCTATTATGACTTTGGGGTTAATCGTAAACGGATCAATGCGATTAAAGAAAAAATGAATTTACCGTAATAGTCGTCAATGAGCGCTAAGAATAAAATAGCTGTTGGGATCAGCAGTTGTTTATTAGGCGATGAGGTTCGCTATGACGGCAGCCATAAGTATAGCCAATGTATTGAACAAACCCTGGAGCCGCTGTTTCAACTGCAAAAATTCTGCCCGGAAACAGCCTGCGGCATGGGGGTTCCCCGGCCTCCAGTTCAGTTGCGGGTAATCGCTTCGGACATCCGCTGTGTTGGCAGAGAAAACCCCAACCTGGATGTCACCGAGGTATTGCATCATTGCAGTCAGCAGCAACATGACTGGTTAACGGGCTTAAGTGGATATATTTTAAAAAAGAATTCACCCAGTTGTGGAATCAGCCGCATCAAAGTTTATTTTGATGATGAATTTCAGCGTATCGGTACGGGCTTGTTTGCTCAATATATCAAACAACATTTTCCGCTGATGCCGTTAGTAGAGGAAGACAGGCTAACACATGCCGGATTGCGGGAAGATTTCATTCAACGAGTGTGGAAATATCATCATTGGCAACAATGATATACTTGAACCGGTGTTTAAAATTTCCGTTATCTATGTTTATCCTACACAGCTCCAATAAAACTGAAAACCTGTTGGCACATCTGCTGGCAATTCTTAATAATAAACCGTTATCCGATCCCTTTGCCAAGGAGTGTTTTTTAATTCAAAGTCAGGGTATGGAGCGTTGGCTATCACAGCAACTGGCTAATGAATTCAAGGTATGGGGTAATTACCAGTTTTTGTTTCCTGGTAAGTTTTTCAGCCGGTTGGCACAACAGCTGGACAGTCGTTTAAATGATGAAGCTTTTGATCGTCAGTTGATGTTGTGGCGCTTTGAAGCAGCGTTACGGCACCTGGATGATGATGTTTTTATCCCTTTACAACATTATTTAAGTGGTAAAAATATAGCTCTTAAGCGCTTTCAGCTGGCTCAGCAACTTTCGCAGTTGTTCGATCAGTACCAGGTCATGCGTCCAGATATGCTGGCTTGTTGGCAACAGGGACAGAGGCTATATACAGCTACAGAGGAAGGCTGGCAATGCGCCTTGTGGCAGAAAATTACTGAAAGTACTGGACATAAGCACCGGGGAGCTTTATGGCTGGATTTGATTGATAAATTCAATGAAGCTGAAGCCGGGTTTTATCAATCCTGTCTACCGGAAAGAGTCTCTATTTTCGGCGTTCATAGTTTACCGCCGTTGTTTTTAAGTTATTTGCAAGGACTGTCTCGTCATTGCGATGTCCATTTTTATTTATTGAATCCGTCGCAGGTCTTTTGGGGGGATGCACCCAGTAAAAAACTGCGTGCCCGATTGAAAAATTTTGACGGTCACCCGTTGTTATCAACTTTAGGACAACAGGGTCGGGAATTTCAACAAATGATACTGGAGCAGGTGCAATTTGATTTAGATCCGGATAGTTTTGAAGAAAACGTTGCAAGCGATAAATCCAATAAGCCCAACAATCTGCAACAGTTACAAAACGATATTCTCGCTAATCGACAGCCTGATATGGTTTTGCAGAATGACGGTTCTATCAGTATTCATGCCTGTCATTCCCGGAGGCGTGAAGTGGAAGTCATTAAAAATCAAGTGTTAGCCGCATTGGAAAATGATACTGAGCTAGAATTGCGCAATATTGTGATCATGGCTCCTGATATTCAGGTTTATGAGCCTTTTATTGCGGCTGTATTTGAGGATATTCAACATACCATTGCCGATCGTAGTCTGCGTCTTAGCAATACCTGTCTGGATACTTTCATTCGTTTTTTACGGCTATCACAAAGTCGCTTGGGTTGGCAATCTGTATTGGATTTGCTGGAACAGCCGCTGGTTTATTGTCATTTTGACTTGTCAGAAGCTGATCTTGATTTGATTCGCTATTGGATCCGAGATACCCGGGTTCGCTGGGGACAGTCGGCGACGCATAAACAGGAGCTAGGATTACCGCCACTTAGTGAGAACACCTGGCAAGCGGCGTTAGACAGGTTGTTAATGGGCTATGCTGTGGCTAATGACGATATATTTGTTGACGATGTGCTTCCTTATATTCATATTGAAGGGTCTTCCGCTCAGGCTTTGGGTGGTCTGCACGATTTTTTACAGATGCTGTTTAAGGCGGGTCGTGATCTGAAACGTCCCCAAAGTCTGAGCGAATGGAGTCAGCTGTTATTTCGTTATGCGGATGAATTATTGGCTGAAAGCAATACCTTGGAACGCCAACAGCTCAATGAATTGTTGCAGGAACTGGGTGAACATTTCGCTTCAGTACACAATTTACCGCTGTCACTGGAGGTTATTATCAGCTGGCTGGAAGGTACGGTATCCGAACGCAAATCAGCCAACGGTTTTCTGCGAGGACAACTGACTTTTTGTTCGATGTTGCCGATGCGCTCCATTCCCTTCAAAGTCATTGTTTTACTAGGAATGAATGACGCGGAATTTCCGAAAATAGACCGACAGCCCACATTTGATTTAATGGCCCAGAATTTCCGACTCGGCGACCGTTCCCATCGTGCTGATGATCGCTATCAGTTTCTGGAAATTTTGTTGTCGGCGCGGCAACAATTGATTATCAGCTACATTGGACAATCCATACAACAAAATGATGATATTCCGCCGTCAGTGATTGTCACGGAATTGCTGGATGTGTTGTCTGAGAATTATCAATTGAATGACTTGCTTGTCCGTCATCCATTACAGGCTTTCAGTAGGCGTTATTTTAACCAGAGTAATGAGCGGTTGTTCAGTTATGAGCAGAGTGATTGTGAAACCGCCATGCAGCTGCATCAGGACAAAACGCAAATGTCCCCCTGGTGGCAAGGGGACATTGTTGTGAACCAGCCTGAAATTATCGAGATTGCCGAGCTATTGGCTTTTTTCCGGCATCCGCAGCGTTATTTTATGCTGCGGCAATTAGGTTTACGGTTTCATGGCCCGGAAGTGGAACCGCAAGAACGCGAACCTTTTGCACTGGACTTTCTGGATAACTACGGTATTCAACAGGAATGGATTGAACGAGAATGTCACACCAGTACTTTACCGTTGTCCAAATTACAGGCGCAAGGTCGTTGGTTGTCCGGTAGCCTAGGACAACTGGAATATGCCCGGAAACAACTGGCTATACAGCAGTTTGTCAATAAAATTCATGGCAAAGCTCTGGGCGAAGCTCTGCCAAACAGGATGATTGATATTGAAATCAACGGTCTGCGCATAACTGGAAAATTAACCCATCTGTATCAAAAGGGCAGTCTGATTTATCGTTACAGCGCACTTAAAGGTAAGGATTTTATCAATGCCTGGTTGCATCATCTGTTGATGAATCAAATAGTGGAGCAGGATACCTGGCTACTTAGTTCAGATTATGATTTATGCTTTAAATCTCAAGAAAATGCTGCGTTGCAGACCTTGATTGAGCTGTTTTTACAAGGCCAGCATCGCCCTGATGTCTTTTTTACCGAAGCGGCTTTCCATTATTGCCGGCAGACGGCAAAAACTAAAGTTAGCCACAAAAAAATGACCGATCCTTTGTTATATGCATTGCAAAAAATGCTTGAATGTATTGAAAAACCATACGAAGCGGAACTCAGGCAACTGTTTAACACGCCGGAAACACTAACCGCTGTTTTTAATCAGGATTTTGAGCAGCAGTGTCAGAGCTTGTTGCTGCCAATCTGGGAGGCGGTGCAATGAGCACAAATCCGGCCGCAACTTTTGATCCGGTTTGTAGTGAATTAAAACCCGCTATAAACCTGATAGAAGCCAGCGCCGGCACAGGCAAAACCTATGCCATTGCCATGCTGGTACTCCGTTTTGTGGTGGAACGAGAGCTGGATATTAAAGCGTTATTGGTTGTTACCTTTACCAAAGCGGCAACGGCGGAACTGAAAGCACGAATCAGAAGCCGGTTGGCTGAAGCCCGGCAGGCGATCAACAATGAAACTACAGACGTGGATGCCAATATTTTAAATTGGTTAAAAGCTTCCACGTTAACGACAGAGACTATCAAATATCGCCTGGATAATGCATTACTGGACATTGATCAGGCCAGCATATTTACCATTCACGGATTTTGTCAGCGGATACTGGCAGAACATGCCCTGGAAAGTGGGCAATTATTTGACTGCGAATTAACCGGCGATCTTGCCGCCATCAAACAGGCGTGTGCCGATGACTTCTGGCGAAAACAACTGTATCGGCGTAACGCCTGGGAAGTGTCGATACTCACTCGGGAACATCAAACACCGGACAGTCTTTTACAAAGTATTGATTATATTGATCCCCAACAAATTATAACGCCTCAGTATACAGGCATTGAGCGTCTGTTTGTTGCCCTGAAAAAACAGGCGGAGACAGCCGCACAAGTGCTGAATGAAACGTTGTCCGCCATACGCATAGCAGTAAAGGATGGTAAATTCACTGTCGCCTATGAGCATAACCTGCCAGAGAACGCGACCGAAATGATCGCCTGGCTAAAAGGACAAAGTGTTGTTATGCCGGATTTCGCCATGCTGACCTCAGAAGCAATGCTTGACGGTTTGAATGGCAACAAGTTCAGAGTCAGTAAGAAAAACCCGTTGCCGAGTATTGAGCAGAAAAAGCAATATCTACAGACGTGCGGGATCAATAATGAACCTTTTGAGCAATTATTAGCGACTATTCAACAGATCAACCTGAATTTTCGTCGGGCGCTGTTGCAGACATTACATGAAGAAATGGATAACATTCTGCAACAATTGAATGTCTTATCGTTTGACGACCTCATCAAGCGTCTTGCCGATGCCTTACAAAGTGATAAAGGCGGATTACTGATAAAATCATTGCAACAGCGTTACAAGGTGGCATTAATTGATGAATTTCAGGATACCGATCAAACGCAGTGGTTTATTTTTTCCACACTGTTTAATGCTCCCAGCCAGTCTCTGTACCTTATTGGCGACCCCAAACAGGCTATTTACAAATTTCGTGGTGCGGATATTTTTTCTTACTTTGCCGCGCAACAGCAGGCTCAACATTATTTTACTCTGGACAAAAACTGGCGCTCACATCCGCAGTTGGTTGAAGCAGTTAATCAATTGTTTCAAAAACAACGTCCATTTCTGTTTCAGCAACTTACTTTCAAACCGGTTTCTCCGGCTTTAGCAGCTACAGATGGCAGTCTCCATCAAGGTCAGGCGCAATTGTTGCCCCTGGTGTTGTGGCAGCTGCATAAAAATACCGGGAAACAGGAATACTGGAGTGCGGGCAAAGCGGCAACGGCTATCCGTAACGGCATCATCAATGAAATTCTGCACTTGTTAAATGAAGATTACCAGATTGTTACATCACAGACCGAACAGCGGTTATTACCGAATGATATTGCCATACTGGTCAGAAGCAATCAGCAGGCTCGGGATTATCAACAGGCGCTCATTAAGGTCGGTATTCCTTCGGTCGTGAACAGTAAGGAATCAGTATTTGCATCTTCGCAAGCCACCGATTTATATACTGTGTTACAGGCTCTGGCGCAGCCTGGAAACATTCTATTATTAAAACAGGCACTGACAATCAACTGGTTTAATCTGGATGGTCAGCAGCTGTATCAACTGAGTAGTAATGAAACGGAACTGGATGAGTGGCTTTCCAGATTCCAGGGGTACCAGCAGCAATGGCTGCAAAATGGACTGATGAGCATGATGAAGTGTTTGTTCTACCAGGAAAAGGTTGAAGTCAATCTGGCCAGACTGCCGCAGGCGGAAAGAATCCTCACCAATCTGTATCACCTTATTGAGCTGCTGCAACAGGCTGCCGTAGATGAACATTTGGGCATCAACAAAATCCTGGATTGGCTGCATAACGCTATACAGGATAATAATAGTACAGACGAGCAGATTGTGCGCCTGGAAAGTGATGAAGATGCGGTCAGGGTTATTACTATGCACAGCGCCAAGGGGCTTGAATATCCAGTCGTTTTTTGTCCCAGTCTGTGGCAATGCAGCGACCGTTTGCAAACTGAAAAAAACATTGTCAGCTGTCATAAACAGGGAAAAATGCTTGTTGATCTCGGTTCTCCTCAGTTTGAAGAACATCGACAACTGGCTGTTGATGAAGAACTGGCGGAAGATTTAAGGCTGTTTTATGTGGCAGTAACCCGGGCAAAATACCGTTGTTATATTAGCTGGGCGGATGTGCGTACACAAAAAAAGGCCAATAATTCCGCTATGGCATATTTGCTGGATTTTGCTGGGACTGATTTTAGTGGACAACAGTCCAGACTCAAGTCCTTGAGTTCTGAACCGGGTATTGCTTATCGTCTGCTGACAACAGAAACCGTTATGAACAAGCACTATCAGCCCTGGACTGAAAGCGTTCATTTCAGTGTCCGCCAACGAACCCGAAGTTTGTTTACCTATTGGCAAATGAGTAGTTATACCGCATTGTCTTCTCTGAGTTTGCAAGATACTCCTGAATTGCCCGAAGACAAAGCTGATGAGCCACAGATTTTTAATACCCTGGCAGCCGATTACGAACCATTACCCAAAGGCGCTCACACTGGTAATGTACTGCACGATTTATTGGAAAATCTTAGTTTCAGCGCTGTTGCGGCAGGCCATGACATCAGTGGACAGCGGGACAAATCCTGTCAGCGTTATGGTTTGAATATTGAAAAACCTGAACTTATTGATCAATTGTTAAAAACTGTAGTCAATACCCCATTGACTGACGATCCTGATTTTTGTTTGGCCAATATCTCTGATCAACATTGTCGGAAAGAAATGCCGTTCTATTTGTCCATGCAATTGTTGAATGCAGACAGAATCAACAATATTTTGCAGGACTGTCCGGCCTATCAGCCACTGTCAAGCCGGCAGATGTGCGGTTATTTAACCGGATTTATTGATCTGATTTGCCAATATGAAGGGCAATACTATGTGATGGATTATAAATCCAACAGCTTGGAACATTATCAACACGACAGTTTAACGTCAGCTATGCGCGAACACAATTACGGTTTACAGTACTGGATTTACGCCTTGGTATTACATCATTATCTGCAAAATCGTTTGCCCGAATATCATTATGAAAGTCATTTTGGAGGGATAAAGTATTTATTCTTGCGCGGGATGACAGCGGATACCCCTGATTCCGGTATTTATTCCGATCGTCCACCATTGGCTCGAATTGAAAGGCTGTCAGAATTATTCTTCAGGAATTAAAAAATTGCATGGCATCACTGATTTGCTGCTTGGCATCGTGCAATATTTTTAGTGACTTATCGGGTGATAATTCACCATTTTTGATATAGGCATAGCTGGGCAGCGAGGTAATTAGCGGCAACTTGTTCATGGTATCGGCGCCCAGATAACTGTGATATTTGGCCAATAAAATAATATCACTTAAATCGGCCTTTTGTTTACTTTCAACCAGATACCAACTCTTGATCGTTAAAGGAATATTCTTCATATTATCTGGAAAATTCCATTTATCCAGAATCAGGGCGCTTAACGCTCCCGTTACAAAAGGAATGGCTTTTTTAACCTCATCAAGATGATAGTTTTCGTTCGTTTGTATATCGGCATATTTAAGAAACGGCACAATACCAATATTGCTGATCAGCCCGGCCAACAAAGCTTCTTCAGGGTCACCGCAACGAGTCAGCTTGGCTAAAGTGTAACTCAGCGCCGAAATACGGATACTTTGTTTCCAGAAATTTTGTGCCATGACTTCCAGTTCTGAGCGTTTATTGTTATATAAACTGCGTAAACTGATACTGGTCACAATATTTTTGGTGCTGTGCAGACCAATTCGGGTGATTGCCGTATGACAGGTGGTAATCGGCTGGGCACCACGATAAACAGGGCTGTTGGCAATCTGAATCAATTTGGCGGAAATAGCCGGATCCAGCGACACAATTTTTACCACCTCGGCAACGCTGACATCCTTTTGTATGGCTTGTCTCAGTTTAATCGCCACATCCGGAAGGGTTGGTATTTGCAGATTATCAGCGGAGATGAAGCGTGTTAGCAAGGAATTGTTTTGGTATTGTTTCGGTAACTCCAATAGTCGTTGTGGATTGATATTGAAATTTTTACGATATAGATCCATAGCTTCCATTGGGACAGTAATCACAACGGATTTTTTTTTGGCAATTGCCGTGGCATTCCAGTAATCTCCGCCGGATAACGGATATAAGGCTTGAAATGTTCCGGCCTGAACTTCAAAGTTTTGATCTCCGGCAGTTTCCAGATAGATTTCTCCTGACAATAAATATATCAGCGAATGAGCCATTTCCCCTCGATTGAATAGAATGGATCCTGGTGTATAGGTCGCTACAAAAATACGCAGTTCTTGTAATTGTTCTTGAGATAATGATCCAATTGGAACAAATTGTTTTAATTTCGATAAAGCCCCCTGATAAAGCTCGCTGTGCACACCAGAATTTTGCGGTTTGTCCGTTTTATGACCGAATTGTTGCTTAAGAGTATTTAAAAATCGCATCTTTATGAGCCTCCCTTGCTTACTTATAGCCTATCCCACCCGGATTGTCGATATTATCGACGTTGGAAAATACAGGCATGAAACAGCAGTAATCACGCGTGCCGTTTCATGTACTAAATGTGTCTTTTCTAAATTTACAGGCTATGAGCCTTCAATAATTTCAAAGCTGTGGGTGATGTCTACTGCCTGACTTAACATAATAGCGGCAGAGCAATATTTTTCAGCAGACAGCTTTACCGCCCGTTCCACGGCTGATGATTTAAGGTCTTTACCGACTACTTTAAAATGGAGATGAATTTTACTGAATACACTGGGTATCGCGTCAACCCGCTCTCCAGTCAGTTCGGCGGTACAGCCAATAATATTGTGTCGGCCTTTTTGTAAAATTTCCACGACATCAAACGATGAACAGCCGCCCACACCCAACAAAATCATTTCCATTGGTCGAATACCCATATTCCGGCCACCATGATCTGGTGGCCCATCCATCACCACTGCATGACCACTGCCGGTTTCACCGATAAACATACGGCCATCAACCCATTTAATTGTCGCTTCCATTGAATTTTCCTCAAAAAAAGGTTAATTTTATAACGAGTTCACAGATTATATTGATTTTTTCCTGAAAATCCTGCAATGTAATCACTTGGGAGACCGGCTGATTATGGGTGATTCAACTGTGACAGCCTCCTAGACTGAACTTGGATTCCCTAAAAAGTAATACAAGACCAGTGACTCAGGCAGCAGCTCTGGTTAACTATAAAAACAAAAACGACTATGCCACTTATTACTGACCATATGATTAACAATGAAGCATTGGAGCAGTTTCTGCGACTTTGCCATACACGAAGTTATCCAGCTAAAGTTACCATTATTCGTCCCGGTGATGAAGGCGATAAACTGCTATTTATCCTGGAAGGATCGGTCAGTGTCAGTGTTGAAGATGAAGACGGTCGGGAATTAATACTGGCCTATCTGAACAAACATGAATTTATTGGTGAAGTTGGCGTTTTTAAAGGTCCTGAAGTCAGAACCGTTACAGTAAAAACACGCGTACCCTGTCAATTGGCCGAAATTTCCTATGAGCGTTTGCATCAATCTTTAAAAAGAGAGTTACGCGATTATGCATCAGAAGTATTGAGCATGTTGGGCGAGCAGATTTCTTCAAGACTGTTAATAACCAGCCGTAAATATCAGGATTTGGCTTTTATGGATGTAGAAGGCCGTATTGCCCGAACGCTATTGGATCTGGCTCATGAACCCGATGCGATTACTCATCCTGACGGTATGCAGATCCATATTACCCGGCAGGAAATCGGGCGTATCGTTGGTTGTTCCAGAGAAATGGCGGGTAGAGTGTTAAAGGAATTGCAAGATAAAGGATTAATTACTGCACATGGTAAAACTATCGTGGTTTTCGGAACTCGTTAACAAATGACAGACAGCATTTTATGTCTTTGTGGCTCAAAAATCAGCCAAGTCAATTGTTGCGCTGTATTTCATTCTGGCGCAAAAATAGCACCCACAGCTGAAGCGTTAATGCGATCACGATTTACGGCTTATGCCCTGCAAAATGAAATTTATTTACTGGAAACCTGGGACGACAGCAAGCGTCCAAATTCGGTGGACTTCTCAAAGGAAGGTGATGTCGAATGGATCGGGCTGACTATTATCAGCAAAAAAAAGGGTGCTGAAAAAGACCGTAAGGGTATTGTCGAATTTAAAGCCCGTTACAGGCTGGACGATGATGAATACGTCATGAACGAAATCAGTCGCTTTGTAAAAAAACAGGGTAAATGGCTTTATCTCGATGGTGTTGTCAAGTCTATCGATAAAGTAGGACAACAAACGAGTCAAGGTAAAAATGTGCCTTGCTCATGTGGTAGCGGTAAAAAGTTTAAGCGCTGCTGTGGCAAATAAGCCATCATCATGTGCTTGATACTGTGTTTTTTCAGGGCGGCGGCAGTTTTAACGACCCCGGCGACCGCCTTTTGGAGTCTCAAATCCTACCCTTAGTGGCTTGCCGTTAAAGTCTTTGCCATTCAGTCCAGCAATGGCCGCCCGTGCTTCATGCCCTTCCATTTCAATAAAGCCAAAGCCTTTGCACTGACCGGAAAAAATATCGGTGACAAGATTACAAGAACGTACCGTACCGAATTCGGAAAATAGAGTTTGAAGGTCGCTATCGCTGGTGCTGGCGGATAAGTTGCCGATAAAAAGTTTTTTCAATTCTATTTCCTCTTGAAGTACAACGACTATGATAACATAAGCGACTTAAAATAACCTTAGAGTGATTGCCGGGAAGTTTGTTTTTCCATTTTTCCGCTTTATGTGACTAACAGAAATGAAAATAGAGCAAAATATAATTAGGGGTCTGTCGGGTTATTGTTAATTACGCTGTGCTTTTGAAACCAGAAAAATATCGCCTTTTGAGAGGCGGTAATAATAGAGCTTTTGAGTGCGGGAACGACATTCTGGAACTGGTTGTCAAGAGTAATCCTTGCAGAAATAGCTGTTGGATTTCAGCCGTGGCCGCTTCCATAATAAGTGATGGCCGATCCTGTCGGCAAGAGCCGAAAGTCAGTTGATGGCGGTTTTGCTATCATGATATTGCATCGAGATATCGTGAAACTCCTGTTCAATGGCAAGCATGGCTTCGGTGATATCCGGGTCAAAATGATTGTTGCTGCCTTCCCGGATAATGTCGATGGCTTTTTCATGGGGAAATGGCGCTTTGTAAACGCGCTTTGAAATCAGCGCATCATAGACATCGGCAATAGCCATCAATCGAGCCGAAATCGGAATTTCATCGCCCTTCAAACCTTGAGGGTAGCCGGCACCATCCCAGTGCTCATGGTGAGACCAAGCAATTTCTCTGGCATAGAGCAGAAATGCACTACCAGAGTCTTGTGTCAGCACATTTTCGGTTTTGGCAATAACATCGCGTCCAAATTCACAATGGCGGCGCATAATGATCCATTCTTCTTTATTGAGCTTGCCAGGTTTGAGCAGTACTGCGTCAGGAATGGCGACCTTGCCAATATCATGCAGCGGTGCTGATTGATAGAGTAAGTCAAGGTTATGATTGCTGAGTTCATGGCAAAAACGCGGGTGATTTTGCAGTTTTTTGGCCAGCGCCAGCACATAATTCTGGGTGCGCAGAATGTGATTACCCGTTTCATTATCACGTACTTCCGCCAATGCGCAAAAAGCAGTTATCGTAGCCTGTTTGGCGGCCATAAGACGATTTTTCTGGCGCACCAGTTCGTCTGATTTGGCGACGATTTCCTGAGTACGCTGCAAAACTTCTTTTTCGAGTTGTTGGCTGTAGCGACGCTCGCGTTTGCGCGCGGCACTCAATTGCAGATGGTTGTTCACGCGCGCAAGCACGACAGCTGTCGAATAGGGCTTGTGGATAAGGTCTTCAGCGCCCAGAGACAAGGCGTGAGTTTCATCGGCTTCACTCTCGGAACTGGTGATGAATAGCAGCGGTATATCCTGCAACCCTCTGGTCGCTTTGATGATTTTACAGGCATCCATTCCATTCATTACAGGCATCATGATATCCATTAAAATTAAATCAATCTGCTGACCATTTTGCTGCAGTATATCAAGTGCCTGTTGTCCATTGCTGGCAGTGATAACGGCATATTCTGGGGTGAGCAAGTCTTCAAGGATCAGCAAGCTGTCGGGCTGATCATCAACGATCAATAATTGTGGGCGCTGGGTCATAAAAAACTCGGTTAATGAATAATCAGAAGTCGAATATTCAAAAAAGTAACTAAAGGTTAGTGCTAGGAGGCTGCCAGATTATAGGTGATTCTACTGCGACAACCTCTTAGTGAATCTAATCCAAGTGAGTTGTTTTTGCAAGTTGTTGTAACACTTTTTGCAATGTATTCGATAATACCAGAGCTTTTGAGAACGCCTTGCCATCTTTCCTCTTGCTTAACTGCTCAACTTCTTTGGCCTGCTCCATCAATAAGGAAGCAAATATATTACCGGCCATACCCTTGAGTGCATGAGCTCGTTCGCCAAGTGTGGTGAAATCTTTGTGTTCGCTAGCGAGTCGAATGTTATCAGCGGTTTGTTGCTCGTTTTGCAATACCGTTGATAGCAGTTTATGAATAAAGGCATTACGTTGTTGATAGCGCTGCTTTAGTGCCTTCCAGTCAATCAGGCTTTCAGTGTTCATACTGGGAATGTCGTTTTGGTTCGCTTGAGGGTTATTCTTTTTCGGGGTTGGCACGGGGGATGAGGATATTTTCCGGCCTCGGTTTTTCAGAGCGAAGGCGATGCTGTCGCACAATTGTTGCTTGTCGATAGGTTTGCTAACATGGGCAACCATGCCGCTTTCGAGGCAGTGCTGCTTTTCTTCAGAAAAAGCATGAGCCGTCAGACCGATAATGGGCAGCTCCGGCACCATACGCAGAATTTCCCGACAGGCCTGATGTCCATCCATTACTGGCATCTGGATATCCATCAGTATGACGTCATACGCATCACCGCCTGACTGCTGCACCTTTTCGATGGCCTGTTGTCCATTGACAGCAAAATCCACCGATGCGCCTTCCTGGCGTAATAAATCTTCAAGCACCAGACGGTTCACTTCATTGTCTTCGGCCGACAGTATGCGTAACCCCGAAAGACAGTCGCAGGCATCGTCTTCATAGGTATCAGTTGATGTTTCAGGTGCGGCGACTTCAGTCAGAGGCAGCCACAGCGAAAATTCACTCCCTTTCATAGGGGTGCTAGTAGCACTCAATTCGCCACCCATCAAACGGCTGAGATTATAGCTGATATTAAGTCCTAGTCCGCTGCCACCATATTTTCGGGTGGTACTGCTATCGGCTTGCGTGAATGCGGAGAACAATGAGGGTAGCACTTCTTTAGAAATACCTATGCCGGTATCCTTAACTATAAATTTCAGTCCCTTATTGTCAGTTTCAACATCCAGGTCTATCTGTCCTTGCTCAGTAAATTTGATGGCGTTGGACAGTAAATTAATCAGTATTTGCTCAATTCGAAGCGGATCGCCTTGCAGCCATTTTGGCAAATTTCGTACAACATTGAGATTAAGCGCCAACCCCTTGTTTTTTGCCTGATGCCGCATGATCTCAATGATCTTTTCCAGCATTATCTGCAAATTGAAGACAATATTATCCAATTGCATCTTGTTGGCGTCAATGCGCGAAAAATCCAGAATATCATTGACAAGTGTCAGCAGGTAATTACCTGATTCATCAATACGATGAAACAGTTTCCGGGCTTCTTCGGTGGTCTGGCAATGTTTACCCATACGCGATAATCCAAGCACTGCATTGAGTGGCGTACGAATTTCGTGACTCATGTTGGCAATAAATTCGGAGCGAGCTTTGGCGTAGGCTTCAGCTTGTTCTTTAGCATTCTCCAATTCGGCATTGATTTCTTTCTGATAGGTAATATCCTGTACCGTACCGGCGGCAAAAATGGCTTCCCCTAGATCATCAAAGGTGATATCCGCCTTATTTTCCACCCACAATGTACGGCCATTGACAATGATTCGATGGGTGAAATCATAGGGTTTACCTCGTAATGCATTGTCCCAGGCTTCAAAAAAATTTTTTCGATCCTCCGGATGAATTTTATGGATAAAAATATCCCACGTAATTTCGTTGTTTGTGGGAACACCAAATATGTGATAAGTCTCTCGGGACCAGTGTAGTATTTGTGCTTGCAAATCAAGATTCCAACTACCGACATGGGCGATCGCTTCAGCATTTTGCAATTCCAGTGTACGATCAAGGATCCGCTGTTCAAGCTGACGCTGCGATTTTGCCAATGCGGCTTCATGTGCTTTTTGTTGCCGAATATCGTGAAAGTAGCCAATGAGAGTCATTCTCCCATTGATCTCAAGCGCAGAGGCGTTGACGGTCATCGGGATCACATCTCCTGATTTGGCAATCACCGAGACTTCGCTAACAGCTTTTAGTTTACCATTACAATATTGCTTGAACAGCTCTTGTGTATATGCCAGTTTCTGTCCGGGATGGAGATCTTTGACCGAGAGTTGTAACAATTCCTTTTTGCGGTATCCGAGCATATTACAGATGGCCGGATTGGCATCGACAAACTGTTGCGTTTCGATATCGGTGAGTAGTATGCCAATGTTTGCGTTGTCAAACATGGCGCGAAAACGCTTCTCACTGTCTAGCAGCGCTTGTTCCGTTGCCTTTCTGTCATTGATATTCCGATCGGAGCCTCGATAACCCAGTAGTTTGCCCTGATCTGAAAAAATGGGATAGCCGCTGGACTCAAGTATGACTTTGTATCCGTTTTTGTGCAGATTGCTATTCTCCACTGCGTTGAAAGGTTGCTGTTGTTTGACAAATCCTTGAAATAATTGTCTGACACGTTCGGCTTCAGTGGAAGGCATAAACTCGAATGAAGACTTGCCTAATATTTCTTCGGGTTTATAGCCAATAAAATCTTTAACTCTTTGATTGGAATAGGTATAAATACCGACAGCATTCACTTCCCAAATCCAGTCATGAGTGGTTTCAACCAGTTCCTGATAGCGTCGTTCACTTTCTAGGTATACCTTGTTAGCTTTGCGTTTTTTCTTGTCGCTATTGTTCTTGTTCCAAAGAAAGCTAATGGCAAAAGTTAAGACCATCAGACTAACTAGCCGAAACATCCATATCCAGTCATCATGAATAGCAGTGTGGACATCTTTTCGGGGGATCGCCACTAAAAGCCAGCTACCACCGGGTAAATCTACTTTCAGTGTAATTTGGTTGTCTTCAAAAAGACGAGCATCACCAAAAAACACTTTACCTTCCTGTTCACGACTATCATCTGCACGAATGGCTAGTTGAAGCGGTAGCCGAGGATCGCTAACACCTGAAGTCTGGAGCAACTTATCGACATCTATCACTGTAAAAACAATGCCCCATAATTTTTCCTGGGGAGCGTCTTCATCCAGAAATATCGCCAGCCAGGCGATGATGCCAGTACCTCCCTGACTTAGCTTGAGAGGCCCTGAAATCTGGGTCTCACGCGTTTTTATGGCTTTTTTGACAGTTGACCATTGCAGCGCTGGGGCTTTACGATAATCCAGTCCCAGCATTGATTTATTTCCTTGCAGGGGAAAAACATTGCGGATTATCAGATCAGGAGCAAGTCCGATATTTTGTATGATACCCTTTTTGAGATTGAAGTGGCTAGCCAATTGGTTGAATTGTTGTTGATTAATGTCTGGATTAGTTTTAATGATCACCTTGAGACTGTTGAGGAGGAACAAGTCGGAATAAAGGTTTTGTTCAAGGCTGTTGCGGATGATGCTGAGTTCATTTTTAAGTTCCTGCTTTTCATGATTGCGCAGATAGTACTCGAAGCCAGCCCAGGCTAAAAGTACTGTAAGCAGAGTGATGAACACCAGCCGGTTCTGGGTAATGAGTGATTTATTTAGCATTTAAACTTGTCATACATTTACCGCCAGCAGATGAGTAATGAACTTCGATAACGCTCTGACTTTATCATTCCTATCACAGCCTGATTTTGAAACAGTTGTGAGTATAATTTGAAAATGATCCTCGTAGCCACTGCCCGGTAATACATTCGTGTCGTTTTGTTCAACATCCTTGCTGAGCAAGTCATTACATAAAAAAGAATTCATACGCCAATTTAATGATGAGTATAGTATTGTATACAAAGTAACTGAAGGCAACCTTTTGATTGTTTGACTTCGTTATTACTATTAACGAGATAATGATCAAATTTGCGTAGTACTAACGGAGTGTGGCGTAGTCTAAGTTTGAACGAGTACATTACGATTATAGATTCAGGTTTAAGATTGACATGAAAGAACTCACCATTGATGCCAGAATATCTCCAGAAAGTCATTTGGCGGTATTATCGAAAACGGAAGTGAACAAACTGCTGGATACCAGTCAGGGCGGCTTGTATCAGTTGTTGCATAATTGTGCGTTGGCAGTACTTAATTGCGGTAATTACATGGATGATGGTAAACAGTTATTGGAACGCTACCGTTCATTTTCCATCAAGGTGATTCAGGAGGAGCGGGGTATTAAGCTAGAATTGACAGGCGCACCGGCTAATGCCTTTGTCGACGGACACATGATTAAAGGCATAAAAGAACACCTGTTTGCAGTGCTGCGGGATATTATTTATGTCAGTGATGAAATCCATGACAATCCTAAATTTGATCTGCAAAGTTCAGACGGTGTCAGTAATGCCGTATTTCATATTCTGCGTAATGCCAATATTATTCGTCATCAGAGTGATCCAAAACTGGTGGTTTGCTGGGGTGGGCATTCAATATCTCGTGAAGAGTATAATTATACCAAAGATGTTGGTTATCAGATCGGTTTGCGGGGCATGAATATTTGTACAGGTTGTGGCCCGGGAGCGATGAAAGGTCCGATGAAAGGCGCGACTATCGGACATGCCAAACAGCGGATTAATGACGGTCGGTATCTTGGTATTAGCGAACCGGGTATTATTGCAGCGGAATCGCCCAATCCCATTGTCAATGAACTGGTCATTCTGCCTGATATTGAAAAGCGACTGGAAGCATTTGTACGCACTGGACATGGCATCGTCGTGTTTCCGGGTGGAGCTGGAACGGCAGAAGAAATTTTATATTTGCTGGGAATTTTGTTACATCCTGACAATACCGAGATGCCCTTTCCATTGATTTTTACCGGGCCAAAGTGTGCGGAAGATTATTTTAAGCAGATTAACCAGTTTATTGGCGATACCCTAGGATTTGAAGCGCAACAACGCTACAAGATTATTATTGATGATTCGGCCAGAGTAGCACGGGAAATGAAGGCTGGTATTCAACAGGTTCGGGAGTTTCGGAAAAGTAAAAATGACGCATACTATTTCAACTGGTCTTTAAAAATCAGTCCTGAATTTCAACAGCCTTTTATGCCGACGCATCAGAATATGGCCGCTCTGAAATTACATAAAAAACAGAGTTGTCATTCACTGGCAGCTAACTTACGTCGGGTTTTTTCAGGTATTGTCGCTGGTAATGTCAAGGACGAAGGTATTCGTGCCATTGAGCAGAATGGCCATTTTGAAATCAGTGGGGATGTGGAGGTTATGGAACCAATTGATAACTTATTGAGCGCTTTTGTAAAACAGCGGCGAATGAAGTTGCCGGGAACGGTTTATGCGCCTTGTTATAAGATTGTCAAATAAATCAAGCCAAGTCACCTGAGCCAGAATTTTAATTGTGCGCCACGGTGAACAAGATTCAGGCCATACCATACGTCCAATTTCTGCTCGTAAGGCAACTAAGAAAGAACGTAAATTCTATAAAGGTGAACTGCTATGAAAAATGAAGTCTCATAAGAACCCATATGCATCAAAATTAAAAAAAACCAATTACGATGCGGCTTCGCGAGGATGGCATAGACTATTTCAAAAAAATGGCTGAGGATTCAGATGTTCCATATCAAAGTCTAATTAATTTATATCTTCGTGATTGTGTTGCCCAACATAGAAAAGTTGATATTTCATGGAATAAACTGTCCTAACAAACTCATCCAACCGACTGCCAAAAGTATCGCGATTTTTGCAAAAAGCACAAAAGGTTGCGCCACTTTCGTCGGCTGCTTATGAGGGGGGGTTAGGTCGAATAAAGCCTATACATCACTCACCTGAGGAGAAGTAGTTACCATTTTTCATGGTTGTTTAAAATTAGGCCGTGAGGTCTCGGCCAAGTACCGTCGTTCATCTGTGATAGCTACAATATCAGACTTCGGCAAGGATATTTTATATTCTGCTAATTTGGAAATATATCAGGAAAAACCGGAGCGGATATACCGGGAATACTGGGTAAATCTCCACGGCCTTTTCCAGTTTTGAGTTGCGCTTTCATGCCTTTTTCCATGTGCTGTGCAATATCGCAATGTACCAGATAGGTGAACTCGCTGCTGGGGACAATAAATATCCCAGTTTTTTTACCCGGCCCATTCACTTCAAGATGAAACATACCTTTAGGATAAAGATATTTAGGAAGGCCATGAATCATCCACTGATGACGGATTTCATCTTCATTGGTGAATTCGACAGTAATACGTGCACATGGTTTGACCTGCCATTGATGTTGATCATAGCCAAAAACAGTTCCCGGGTATTGTTTGGCGTATTTAACCCCCGCCTTAACGGCTATCGTCACATCTTCTGAAATTTCAGGACAATCCCTGGGTATGTTGTCGATATTCTCATTCATGACCATCCCTTTCATGTCCATCCGCATTCCATGATTTTTATGCTCAC
>CAYNIU010000017.1:0-21209 GCA_964397365.1 uncultured Methylomarinum sp.
CCAACGCATTAAAAATTTTCTGATTAATCAGATTCCAGTTACCTTGAATGTGACAACCACTGGCTTGACCACAACTTCGATGCGATTGGCTGCATTCTGTCAGAGCAATAGGCCCTTCCAAAGCATTAATCACCGTTGCCACAGTAATTTTTTCCGGTGATCTGGCCAGAATATATCCTCCTCTAGCGCCACGCACTGAAGTCAGAACTCCGGCCTTAACCAGTATTTTCAAAACCTTGCTAACCGTTGGTTGGGCAATACCCGTTGCTTCACCGATTTCCAAGGCCGCATGCCTTGTCGTGTTATTTTGAGCCATATAACTCAAAATAACCGTTGCATAATCAGTTAATTTGCTCAAACGTAACATCACCTCTCCTTTTAATAGGGACTATTTTAGTCCTATTTAATTCCAGAGTAAAGTAGTTGGTTATTTTTAATCTTTATTGTCGGGGTAAAATAGTCAAGGCGCCCAGAGTAACCCCGAGATCAAATCCACGACCGCTGCCTGATAAAACCAGAGAGACCTCACCTTTAGTCATCACTAGACCTTCAAATGATTTTATCGTCCCGGCATGGCCCTCTAAAAAAATATATGCGCCATAAACCTCATTGATGTCCTTAACTTCGGAAATTATTCCCCTGCCATTGTCAATTTCCGATTTACCCATCGTAAAGCCGCCGCCTCGGAAAACAATAGCGACATTGGCCTGCTGACCATTCCGACAACGGATTTGTCCACTTCCCCGATATTCTTTATAGATGAAAGACCAGCCTTTTAAATTGTAACTAATGTTACAAGTGGTCATAGCTGCCGATGAAGAAAAGGATAACAGTGCCAGAAAACTGAAAACGATTATTCTGCTAAAGTAACTCATAACGAATACCTGGTTTTTTAAACTACACTATTTCAACAATTTCAAATTAAACAATACTGAAAAGTCAAAACAGACTAATGTCTCTTGCCACTGCGCCAAATCGAAAACAACAACCAAATACCGCCCAGCGCCGCAAAAATATAACCAAAGAAACCGAAAACAGGCAGTCCCATTATTTCTGGCCCCCCCTTAACCGTCATAATAATAGAGGTGCCGATAATCAACGCCGCGGTAACAATTCCCATCGTCAAACGACTGATCGCCCGATCGGTTTTATCGACATATTGATCAAGACGCTTGACATTTATTTCAACCTGGATAGCGCCCTTTCTTGAGGCTCTTAATAATTGATGCAACTCCTTGGGAAAACCGGATAGTATATCAATAATACTAATCAGGTTATGCCAGCCGCGCCTGGCGACAGCTTCCGGCTTATAGCGGGAAACCATAAGATCCTGTATATAGGGCGTAGCAAATTCCAGGGTCTTAAATTCGGGATCCAAATGCCTGCCAAAACCATCCAGGGTAATATATGCTTTAATTAACAACGCCAAATCAGGCGGCAGTGATAAGTTATGATCGCGTAAAATAGACATCAGATCAGCCATCATCATCGGCAGGCTTAAATCCTTGAGCGGCAACGTACTGTACTGATCGACAAAAGCTTCAATTTCAATCGCCAGCGCCTGCTCATCCGTTTGAATCACATCAGACCAGTCCTCCAGTATTTCCACTACCTTGGCCGGGGTCTGGTTGATCATGCCATATAAAAAACTGATAACCTGTCCTCTGCGTTCTTCAGTCAACCGTCCGACCATCCCAAAATCAATAAATGCCAAACGGTTATCCGGCAAATAAAAGACATTACCCGGATGAGGGTCGGCATGAAAAAAACCATCTTCCATAATCATTTTCATAATTGCCCGGGTACCGCGTTCGGCCAGTAACTTTCTATCTAATCCGGCCTGCTCAACTGCAATGAGGTTTTTCCCGGAAATACCTTCAATATATTCCTGAACATTTAACCTTTCCCCGGTCCATTCCCAGTACACTTTTGGAATCACTATGTTGCTGTCTTCCGCCAGATTGGCAGCCACCCGTTCAGCACTACGACATTCAGCAGCAAAATCCAGCTCACGGCGTAACGATTGATTAAATTGACGCACCACTTCTCGCGGATGATAACGCCTGAAATCTGTAGCATCACTTTCAATGATATCCACCAGCCGATTCAACAAACGCATATCCGCTTCAATGATTCTACGAATCCTGGGACGGCGAATTTTTAACACCACCCGCGTTCCATCTTTTAAAACAGCACGGTGAACCTGAGCAAGAGAAGCTGCCGCCAAAGGTTTTCTGTCAATCTCCAGAAACACTTCATCAATTTTCACCCCCAAATCATCTTCCAGTTGCGGTAATAATTCGGAAAAGTCTATCGGTGGCGCCTGATCCTGGAGCTTTTCGAATTCGGCAATATATGCCGGTGAAAACAAATCCACCCGGGTTGCTAAAATTTGCCCCATTTTAATAAAAGTAGGCCCCAGATCCTCCAACACCCGCCGTAAACGGTGTGCAGTATCCAGCTTGTTATAGTCACCCGCATGTTGCCAATGCAGAGTCTTACCGACTTTTTCCAGCGCCTGACCTATACCCAGCAAATGGACAATACTGCCAAACCCATAACGGATCAATACTCCGGCAATTTCCTGAACCCGCCCCAAATCACGGGCGGCATTCAGCATTTCCCATAACATACCGACTTATTCCCGATTATTTTTTGTATTACCGGACTGTAGACTTTCAGCAATCCCCGCTAAAATTCCACTGCCAATCCTGGCTAATTTTGATGTCGTTTCAACCGTTGAATTGACAACCGTTTGTCCGCCACTATGTCCCAAATGACTCAAAGCTTCAAAAATGATTTGTGTCCGCTTACCGACAGCTGTGCCATTATTTTGCGCGTGAGTGATAAAATCCCCCACCACATCTGCGACTACATCACTCCCCTTCTTAGCCACATCAGTCATTGTCTCCAAGAACAATGTTTCCAGACTTTGCAGATTTTCTTGTGCTTTTTTAATATCGTGTTCGGAAAATTCATGAATTTTTGAACTGGCTTCTTCAACTGCCAGTTTAGTTGCTTCAGCCGTACTGACCAAGGCATCATCCAATGCCTCAGCCGATTGCCTGAAAGCCTGTTGAGTCATTTGCTTTTGTGAACTTATTCCGCCGCCAATGCCTCTACCTACCGCTTGAACAACTGCCTTTATATTGTTCTGATCCAACTCATGCTCAGTTAATGCTTTAAGGGTAATAGCGCGTACTTGCTGATAAATATCCTGCCCGGATTCCAATACCTCGCGAACAGTCTGTTCAACTTTCTGGTTTTTGTCAGTCATGATTTATCTCCTTGATATTGTCAGGCATTAATTTTTGCCCAAAGGATGGAGCGATGAAAATGTATGTTGATTTTTAAAAGATAATGCTTGTTTTGTTATAACATCCAGCAACAGCGTAGCCCGGGTTCGGTTCAGCATGGACTTAAAACCTTGGCTTTCGCCATTCTAAACCAATTCCAGGGACTTTACCGAAAACAAAACGTCATGTTAATCAGAAATATACAGGAATTATCGGTTATCCATTAACCAGGCAACGGCTTTCCAGGATGTAACAGTTCAGAGCTGCTGTATCCCTTCCAATTGAACAAATTGCTGAAAAGGAAGAGGACGGCTAAACAGATACCCTTGTGCAATATCACAATTCTTTTTTTTCAAAAAATCCAAGTGTCTTTGAGTTTCAACGCCCTCGGCAATGACATTTAAATCGAGAGCATGAGCCATGGCGATAATAGCAGATACCAAAGTCTGATCACTTTTATTGTGTATCATATCGGTAATAAATGAACGATCAATTTTTAAAGTATTAAAAGAAAAACATCGAAGATAGCTTAAAGAAGAATAACCGGTACCAAAATCGTCCATAGACAGCGCTATATCGTACTCTTTTAACATGGCCAGTTTTTCATTGATCATCCCTTGGTTATCCAACAATACTCCTTCCGTTATTTCAAGCTCCAATTGTTGTGCCGGAAAATCTGTTTTTTTAAGAATTTTCACAATTTGAGCGATAAAATGTTCTGATCGAAATTGCTGAGGCGAGACATTGATTGCTAAAAACAACGAGGAACCTGTCTGGTTTCTCAGGTTTTTGAAATGCTGACAACCTTCTGTCAGCACAAACTGACCAATTTCATGAATAGCGCCGGTTTGTTCTGCTATACCGATAAACTCGTCGGGTGTAATGTCCCCGATTTCAGGATTATGCCACCGTAACAAAGCTTCAGCGCCTATAATAGTATTGCTGTTGATATGCACTAATGGCTGATAACAGATTTCCATTTCACCGCGATCCAGGGCATGGTGAAGTTGAAATTCTATGGACAAGCGCCGTTGTACGTTTGCATTCATTTGTTCATTAAACAAATGATATGTGTGTCTGCCAGACTGCTTGGAATGGTACATTGCTGTATCAGCCAGCGACAGTAAACTCTTGAAATCTTTACTGTCATAGGGACTAAAAGCAATACCAATACTCACAGTAACAATCAATTCCTGATCCTGAAGATTAATTGGATGACTGAATTGACGAATAACTTTTTCCGCAATATTTTTAGCATCTTCTCTATCAGTCAATGCAGGTACAATAATAATAAATTCATCGCCACCGAGACGACCCACAGTATCTTGCTCGCGAATAATTTGTTTGAAACGTTTCGCCGCTTCGACCAATAACTGATCACCAGCTTGATGTCCCAGACTGTCATTGATATTCTTAAAATGATCCAGGTCTATAAATAGCAATGCTGTGGTAAGGTGATTACGCAAATCTTGAACAATATTAAAGCGTAATCGCTCCATGCTTAAACTGCGATTAGGAAGCCCCGTCAAACTGTCATATAAGGCTTGATGCAAAATCAATTCCTCACTGCGTTTGATTTTTAACTGATTTTGAATTCTGATTTTAATAAGGATTGGGCTGATCGGTTTATTCAAATAATCGGCAGCACCAATATTAAACCCGAGTTCCTGATCACAATCTTGATCTCTGGAAGTAACAAAAATTACCGGAATATCCCGTGTATTAGGATTTTTTTTGAGTTCCCGACAGATTTGATAGCCATCCATATCAGGCAAGACAATATCCAGCAGAATAACATCCGGAAGATGTTTCTGAACCATAAGCAAAGCTGTTTTTCCATCTAATGCAAATAGCACCCTGTAATCATCAGCGAGTATTTGATTGAGCAAAGCAATGCTGTCGGGGGCATCATCGACCACTAAAATTGTGGGTTTTGTAGAGGCTCCCATCGAGTGAGCGTTCATTTTAGATGATCCAGTTTATCCATCAAGGAATTCAGTAGTAAAACAGCCTTATCATAATCCAGTTGTTTTATTGCATCAGCGATGTCTGAAATTTCAGGATAAAAATCTTTGGAAAAACAAGGTTTAATTTCCCGAAACAATTTTTCAGCCCGAAGGTCATGATCTTTCAAATAATTGATAAGTTGCAAAATCATTTTGTGTATTCGTTGTTGTTCTAATGTATTAATCTCAGTATTTTTAGCCTCATCCGATTCGTTTTCATGCAATAAATTCAATGTATTAATTGAGTGAATCACTTGTTGAAAAGCATTTTCAAAGACCTCCCAATCATCCTGCTTCACCGAATTTATAGAAATATTGTACTGTAAGAGTTTAGCGGCCCGTCTTAAATCGGGCATCGACAGATTTCCAGCGCTGCCTGACAGCGTATGCAATAA
The DNA here is from genome assembly GCA_964397365.1 of uncultured Methylomarinum sp. Lineage (GTDB taxonomy): Bacteria > Pseudomonadota > Gammaproteobacteria > Methylococcales > Methylomonadaceae > Methylomarinum. The sequence continues at coordinate 5,698 of CAYNIU010000017.1, forward strand.
TTTTTCTGCCTCAGTAAATTTTTTTTGATCAATGGCTTGGCGGATTTCAGCAATCTGTTTCACCTGTTGACCGGAAAATCCTGACAATAATTGACAATAAAGAGAGGTATTACCGAGTAGTCTTTGCACCCCCTGTTTGATATTAATCCCCGGTAGTGAATCAGGCAACTCAGTTTGTTGTAGTTCGGAAGGAGATTCTTGTATACAGTTAATAGCCAAACAACGACATAGCTCCGATAATAACTGGTTCACATCAATGGGCTTGGAGATATGGCTATTCATACCGGATAACAGGCATTTTCGGCGTTCCTCCTCTATAGCATGAGCGGTCAAAGCAATAATGGGTAAATGTTCTTTATCAACGATTTTTCGAATTAATCGCGTTGCCTCATAACCATCAATGTCGGGCATCTGGATATCCATTAAAACAGCATCATAAGCTGTGCTGTCACGACGGACAAGATCAACTGCCTGTTGGCCATTTTCGACCGCTTCAACATGAAAACCATTGTGTGTTAGAATTTCCTTAGCAATCTGCCGATTGGTCACTTGGTCTTCAACGAGCAAAATGCGTTTACCTTGACCATTGATTTTATAGTACTGATCAGTAGACTCCAGCTGTCCTCGCCAATGCGCTTTAGGCACCTGTTTGTCCAGCGCCTGCATGATACAATCATACAGTTGTGAGGCATTAATAGGTTTAGGCAGACAATCTTGCACACCCACTTGATGCGCCAATGACAGAATCTGATTTTTATCATGAGCTGTCAGTATGATCACTATAGGCGTATAATCAAGCGCTAGAGATTGCTTAATGAATTGAGTGGTTTCCAATCCGTCCATACCAGGCATTTTCCAATCCATAAGAATCAGGTCAAAAGGTTTAGCCTGACTATCCTGATTATTTTGTTTGATAATTTCAATGGCTTGCTCACCTGAACAGGCATCAGTATGGCTGAAGGATAGTTCAGAGAGAATGTGACCAGTAACAGTACGACAAGTCGTATTATCATCCACTAGCAAGACATTCAACTGATTTAAATCCTGAGGAATAGTGAATGATTTGTATTTTTCCTGAGGTTGTAGCCCCAATTTAACATAAAAGCTGAATTCAGAGCCAATGCCCACCTGGCTTTTTACAGAAATTTCACCATCCATTGCATGAACTAGATGCTGACAGATAGCCAACCCCAGACCAGTACCACCAAATTTACGAGTGGTACTGGTATCAGCTTGTTTAAAAGCGGCAAAAATTTGTTTCAGTTCTTCCTGAGTAATACCAATACCCGTGTCTTTGACGGTAAAGCTCAAAATAACTTTATGAAGAGGTAAAGGTCGAGATGAAATACTGACTACAATCTCCCCTTGTTGGCAGAATTTTACGGCATTTCCAACCAAGTTGGTTAAAATCTGTCCCAAACGGGTTTCATCTCCGACCAAAGAGCGAGGGGTGTTGATCGGTATATCAAAAATCAATTCAAGACCTTTTTGTTCTGCATCCAGCATAACAAAATCGGCAACGGTATCCATAACTTTATCCAGATCAAAAGAAACTGACTCCAGTTCCAGCCGTTGAGCTTCAATTTTTGAAAAATCAAGTAGGTCGTTAATAATATTGGTGACATGCACCATAGAATGATGAATGGTATTGATATATTCCAGTTGTTTCTGGTTCAAGGGCGTCTGTCTAAGTAAATAGCTCATGCCAGTCACTGCATTGAGCGGTGTACGGATTTCATGACTCATATTGGCCAGAAATTCAGATTTCGCCCGGTTGGCATGTATTGCTTCCTGATGGGCTGTTTCCAATTCCTGCATGGTTAGTCGTATAGTTTGCGAAAGTTGCTTCTCTGTTTGATATAGTTTCCGTTGTTCTTCCTGATCCTGTTTTAATTTCTCTCTCATCACCCTGAACCCTTTGATCAGTAAACCAATTTCATCCCGTTTAATTTTAGGCAAGGGATAATCATAGTTCTGTTCAGTAAGCGCTATAAATGCTTTATTAAGAGAATAAACTGGCTCGATGATCAATCTTTCAATCTGACACAACAAAAAGAACAATAACAGGCACAAAAACACCAGGATAATCAGACTGCTGATATAAACTTGTCTATGCATGGAGTTCAATTCATCCTTAATTGAAGCAGTGAGCGCTAAATGAGCCAGTTTTTCATCAAGAAAAACGATATCCATCTCAATAACAATCTCGTCAATAGCAGGTTTGAATTCTTCAGTCCCCAAGGGGTAGATATTTAAACCATCCTGTGTTGTCAAACTCAAATATTTCCAGTTTTTATTGTTATTGAGTTGATTATCCAGTAATTCATACAGTGCGGCATATTGGCGCTTTAACAAAGGACTGACCAAGGCAACTGCCAGAGTTTGTAGATGTTTCTGTGACCAGTTTTTGATACGATCCTTTGCCAGATTATCCTGTTTGGGAAGAATATAGAACTGTAAAAAAATAAACAGGATTATGATACAAATGAACATAATCGCCAGCAGCTTAACTCGTAGCCCAAAACGAATCTCAGTTTTTAACATAGAATTTTTCCAGGCCAAGCCGTTTCAGAATTTGATAATCTTTGATGGTTGCGATAACGGGTTCCCGCATAGGAATTTTTGCCAGCAATTTTTGATGTTCTGGTTCTTCCTTCATTGCCAGAAAAGCCATCTGTACCTGATGGACAACAGTTTGAGGAACGCGGGGATGGGCGCTGATTGGGTGGGGTGGTATCTTTTGGGTTTTATAAATGATTCTGAGTAGATTCTTAATCATGTCTGACTGGTTTTTCAAAGTTCGAAGCACACCACCGGCTGCCACAGTTTCTTTCAGCGCCACGTTCAGATAGGATGAGGAATGAGTACCGACATAGACTGGATGGACAGTGACATGATGTAAGTTGGCTAACTCTGCCCGCATCAATAAGGATGCGGCTAAAGCATTAGGAGCAGGAAAAGCAACGGATTGACCTTCAAGTTGTTGAATATTATCAATGGCGCTGCCTTTACGTACCACTAGAATGCCTTGTAATTGACGAATGCCCGATCTGACTAATGGTTGATAACCTTGCTGTTCAAAGGCCGTCAACGAATGCCAGGGATTCATATAGGCAAAATCATAACGGCCTCTGGCAAATTGCTTTTCAAATTCAGGGATAGATTCTGTACCCTGCATCTTGAATTTATAACCTGTTTTCTGTTCCAAAACTTTCAGCACAGGTTTCCAGATTGCATAAAGTTTTTGTGCTTCAAACTGTGGTACAACACCAAAGCTAAATTCCTTAGCTCGCACAGAAAAAGGTAACAACAAACAACAGCACAGAAAAAAAACCAATTTTACTTTCATCGACTAAGAGCTTGAGCGCTATTAAATTATGCAAAACTATAACAAATTAAATGTAAAAATATTAAATTATACTTATCGCTGTTCAAAATCAGGCTGTGGACTGTCCAGCAAAGAACGCTGTATATCTACAACCACATAGAATATGGTGAATACAGAAATTGCTCAAAACAAATATCTGTCCATAGACACTTCATGGCGTCATCCTTGCAGCTTGATTAGCTCAGTCCCAACCAGACTGAAGGGTACGGAAGATATTTCAGCCTCATTTCGTATTGGAGACGACTTGCTGTTTTTTCTTACCTCAACATTATGAGATAATCAGAGGTTTTTGCTCATTGCCGATACAGGAGATTTTGCATGACTGCATTAATAGGCATCATCATGGGTTCGACTTCAGACTGGGAAACCATGCAACATGCCGCGCAAACACTTGAACAACTCAACATTCCTCATGAAGTGGAAGTGGTGTCGGCGCACCGGACTCCTGACAAACTTTTTGCTTATGCCGAAAGCGCTGAATCAAAAGGTCTGGAAGTTATTATTGCCGGAGCCGGCGGCGCTGCTCATCTACCCGGCATGATGGCTGCCAAAACCGTGACGCCTGTTTTGGGTGTGCCGGTACAATCAAAGGCTCTTAATGGCATGGATTCCTTACTGTCAATCGTACAAATGCCGGCTGGCATTCCCGTAGGCACATTGGCCATAGGTCGCGCCGGGGCTATTAATGCGGCATTAATGGCCGCTGCTATCATCAGTAACAAACATTCGCAATACCGACCGGCTCTGGAACAATTCCGACAAAAACAAACCGAATCGGTGATTGACAACGCTGATCCACGCAAGGTGAACATATGAAAATAGGACTCTTAGGCGGCGGACAACTGGCTCGCATGTTAGCATTGGCAGGATACCCTCTGGCGCAGGATTTTATCATTCTGGATCCAAGCAAAGATGCCGGTGCAGTGGGCTTGGGAGAACATCTGCACGGCGCTTACGACAACCCGGATTTATTGTGTGAGTTAGCCGCACATGCCGATGTTGTCACCTATGAATTTGAAAATGTTCCCGCGACTGTCGCCCAATATCTGACCGATCATACCACTATCTATCCACCCGCCAAAGCTCTGGAAGTTGCCCAAGATCGCCTGCTAGAAAAAAACTTTTTTCATCAACTTGACATTCCGACCGCTCAATTTGCCCCCGTCGACAGCTTGGAGGATTTACAACGGGCGATGAAAGATATTGATTACCCGGCTATTTTAAAAAGCCGCCGCATGGGTTATGACGGCAAGGGGCAGATTGTCTTAAAAATGCCTGAACAATTACCTGAAGCCTGGGAAGCCATACAGGGCACACCATCCATCGTCGAAGGATGGGTAGCGTTTCAACGGGAAGTCTCCATTATCGGCGCCCGTCGTCCCGGCGGTGAAGTGGTGTTTTATCCGTTATCCGAGAACAAGCACTCTGGCGGTATACTGCGCGTTGCCGAATGCCGCAATAACGATCCACTACAACAGCAGGCAGAAGATCTGCTCAATCGTCTGCTGAGTTCGCTAAACTATGTCGGCATTGTCGCTCTGGAATTATTTGCGATTAACGGCCAACTGCTGGCCAATGAATTTGCGCCCAGAGTTCATAATTCCGGCCACTGGACGATTGAAGGCGCTGAAACCAGTCAATTTGAAAATCATCTACGCGCTATTCTTGATTTACCACTGGGTTCCACCGAGGTAAGAGGATTTACCGGCATGGTTAATTTCATTGGCAATGTTCCCACATCTGAGCAAATACTGAGTATCCCCCATGCTCACTTACATCTTTATAACAAAACTCCTCGTCGAGGCCGTAAAGTGGCGCATGCGACTGTTCGCTCAGACGATAAAGCACAATACCGCCAATCACTACAAAAATTGATTGATCTGGCCCGAACTTACGATAATTCGTAACTATTCGTCCCTTCAGAAAAGGTGGGTGTAAACTATGGATTGATCAAGCTTGTACAACAAGGATGTTGCACAGAGCTACAGGAAGGTATTGACGCGTCCTGATCAATCCATAGCCTACAGCCACTAAATAAATACCGGATGAGTCGATACGCTAATTATTAATTTTCAAATCCCGCCAAACGTTTTAAGGCGTTCTGTTTTTCACTACGATCAATTTTTGCCCTGTTGAGAGCGACATGTAACACCGCTATGGTTTTATCATAATTTTCCCGATCGACCGGAAACGGCGTTCCGTCTTTACCACCATGAGCAAAGGAAAACCGGGCCGGATCACGAACGCTGGTTTTTGTGCCATAAATCAGTTCGGCTGTCAGCGCCAAAGCGCGTAATGTCTTGGCGCCCACTCCTTGAATAGCCAACAGACTTTCAAAATCAGCAGGCGCCTGTTCATAGGTTTTCAGCAAGATTTTATGCCAATATTGCGGATTAATATCGTCACTACGCACCCAGTGACGTTTCGGCATCAATAATTCCGGACGCCGCCGCAATACAGTCTCCACTTCTTTTTCCGGTTGCCTTGCCAGCTGAGTCACCCGTTCCCGGGAAATACTGCTTTCCCGGGCAACAAAATTCAGCACCTTGCCACGATGATCACAACAAACCGCATTATGAGGTTCATTAACAAAATCAGTATTCTCATTCCCCAGCCAATGATACCGTCGGGCCATGCCATTGCTGTCATTCATACCTTGCTGCACCACACACCAGCGTCCGTACGTAGTAAAAAAGAAAGCATGATGATAAAGTTGATAGCCATCCTGAACTGCCGAACTATCCACTTTGGCTGACAATCGACTGGCTTTGATGAGCTTGCCGGCATCGTAACCGGTTTTTTCGCAGATCACGTCAATTTCCTGTGGAGTTTTACGCGCTACCTTACCTTTCCCGCCCGCGGCATAAAGACCCAGCTCATGCTCAAGCCCTTTGATACCTTCCTTAACCGCACCGCAAGTCGTTGTGGTTACACCGCTGGAATGCCAGTCAAACCCCAAGACGCAACCGAATGCCTGAAACCAGAACGGATCAGCCAAACGCTTTAATGCACCTTCGGCGCCATATTCGTCAACCAGGTGACAGACAATTTCGCGCGCCAACAAGGTCATGCGTTGAAACAACCAACGCGGCGCTTTGCCAGCATGCAAAGGTAATTGACTAAATCCGGTTCTCATTATATGTTTGTTAACCAAGTAAAGGGGGTTAATGTACGCTGGAGGCTTTAAATTTTATGATTACAGACGTGAATTTACCATACAGCGCGAATCAATTTTCTCCTGAAATTGTGTCAATAAAAAAATACATGATAGCCTGTCTCTAATACGTCTGAATATTCAAAAGGGAGCAACATGAAGAACAAAGTAACCCCTAAAGACAAGGAAATCATCATGCGTGAAGACGATTTTATTGTCTCTAAAACAGACCCCAGTGGCCGGTTGACTTATTGTAACCGCATTTTTATCGAATTTTCCGGCTACACCGAAAAAGAATTGCTGGGACAACAACACAATATCGTACGTCACCCTGACATGCCCCGCGCTGTCTTCAGCCTGCTCTGGGACACCATCAAATCAGGTAATGAATTTATCGGCTATGTCAAAAACCTGTCTAAAGACGGTTCTTATTATTGGGTACTGGCTAATGTAAAGCCCAGTTACCAAATAATCCCCGGCAAAACGGACAAAAAACATATCGGTTATTTTTCCGTTCGCCGTAAACCCGACCCGACCAAATTAAAAGCCATCAACAGCCTTTATCAGGACATGTTAGCCGCTGAAAAACGCGCCGGTAGCCGAGGCGCTATTGAAGCCGGAATTCAAGTTCTTACCGATATGATTGAACCGACAGGAAAAAATTACCGTGAATACATTCTTTCGCTTTAACGGCAAAAACTCTACTTTACTGTTGCTGTCTTTCATTACTTTTCTGACCGTTAAATCAGTCATTGAAGAAGGCATGAAACTATCTCATTTGGGCATTCTGTCAACAGCTGTTTTCATTCAGTTTATGTTTTTCAGGCAAACAAAAAAAGAAGTCGGCCTGATTATGTCTATATTCAAAATGTCCAGCCAAATTCACAATGGCAAACTGGAATATCGCATTACCGGTATTCCAAACGATGCTGAACTGGCGCCACTTGCCTGGAATTTGAATGAAGCGCTGGATCAGATGGAAACCTATATGCGCGAAGTGGACAGCTGTTTTGAATCAGCACAAAACCATCAGTTCTATCGCAAAACCATGCCCCAGGGATTAAATGGCTTATTTGCTGACGGCTTAAAACAAATTGACCATTCTTTGGATCAGATGCAGCAGAATCATATCGCAGCCATCCGTGATGAGTTATTTTCTCAATTAGGCCAGATGAAAACAGAAAATCTGCTTTCCAGCCTGGAACGAACCCAAAACGATCTCAGTACGATTACCGAACAAATGCTGCAAGTTGAAAATATTTCCAGCCAGTCTGCCAATATAGCGGCGACCAGTAAAGCCTCCCTGGGCGCTGTGATTGATAAACTGACTTCTATTGTTGAAAAAATCGACGCCATGAAAGGCTCCTCCATTGAGTTGAGTCGAAGCAGTAAGGAAATCACTGACGTCACTTCGTTAATTGCCAAAATTGCCGATCAGACCAACCTGTTGGCGTTGAATGCCGCCATTGAAGCGGCTCGGGCCGGTGAACACGGGCGTGGTTTTGCGGTGGTGGCAGATGAAGTCAGAACACTGGCCGAAAACACCAAAAAAGCCACGGAAACCATCAATACCTCTGTTACCAAGTTTACACAGGCCACACGGATCATTGTCGATGACACTGAAAGCATGGCCAATATGACAGATGAATCCAAAAAAGCCATTAGTGAATTTGAACATAACATCACTGAAGTCAGCGATATTTCCATGGAAACTTATCATAAAGTGACTTACACGCAAATGGTTGGCGAAATAGCGCTGGCTAAAGTCAATCAAATGATTTATGTACAACAAGGCTATCGTACCGTGGAAACCGGCACAGATTCTACAGCCGCCAACTTTGTCAAGGTTTCATATCACGATTGTGATTTGGGTCAATGGCTGGAACAGGGCGTAGGCCAACAACACTATGGCCATTTGCCTTCTTTTGCCAAAATCCACTATCCGCATGAAATAACCCATAAATGTATGCTGATGGCGACCCAGCATCTTGATCAATGCTGGCAAACCAACCCCGATATTCAGGCGCAAATTGTCGATAACTTTAAAGCGCTGGAAGACAACAGCCTGGAGATCAATAACTTATTGGATACATTGCTTGAGGAAAAAACCCGGTTTGAAGGCAGTACCAGCGATGAAGAAGGTGAAATTGATTTGTTTTGACAAAACAACAATCCTGCGCCAGTCATGCGGATAGTATTAACCCCACTGTTTTAATCCATCAACATTCTGTCCAATTGACTCTGTTTGTCAGTCTGGTTTTTCTTCAGTGCGCTTTGACACATCCCGATTATTTCAGTTAACTGTTGAGCCAACTGTTGATTATGTTGCTGTTCATTGCTAATGACTTGTTTGATTTCCGCCTCAATTTGCAACAACGCCATATCCAACCCTTTATTTAATCCAGAAACCGCGGCCTTTTTTAACGAGGGTTGCAATTTTTTCTGTACAAAATAAGGCGCCAGCCAACTGAGTAATATCAACAGTAAACTATGAACGGCAAAATTTGTTCCCAAAAAAGGATTTCCAGCCAGCACACTCTCATAATAGCCGATAAAAACCTGATAACCCACCAATGTTATAGCCAGAGCAGGCAGTACGAATTCGCAGAATTTCATTAATACAATAAAGCATCGTTGCAAGCGGTTACCGGGGTTTATCAGAGCCTGACGACAAGTCATTTCGGTTTGCGTAGTCACTGTTTTTTCGGCTGTGGCTTTTATCGGAGCCAATGCTGTTTTAAGCGGTTTGACAGGTATTTGCAATTGCACTGCTTTAAAAGTGACTTCATCCAACATGTCATTAAACCGGCTTTGCGCCCAATCATCCCAAAGTTTAATATCTACTTGAGCGCCACCCTTTTCAGCGTAAGCCATTGCCATTTGTTGTAAGGGCCAGCTAAACGATTTTTTCAAAAGCGCATTGGTTTTTTGCCATTGCTGCTGGTAAAAATCTTTTAGTTGCTGAAAATCCTGTTCCGCAAACCTGGTTTGAATAGACAGCAAGGTTTGCTGTAACTGTTGTATCCGCATTTCCATGCTGCGCTGTTCAAGTTCTTTGATCGTATGTCCAGTTGCCAAAGATTGCAGATGACTAACAAATTCTGAAAATTCATCCATCATTTGTTCACCACAAATTGTTCGAAATATCATCGGATCATCAAATCCGGCTTTACTCAATTGCTGTTTAAAATCATCATATTGACTCAATTGCCCCTTGTCCCACTGATTAAGCACGAACAGCCAGGCATGTTTACCGCCTTCCGCCAATAATAATTGCCAGGCCTTATTGTCCCGATAACGCTCAGGACTGACAACATAAATCAATACATCAATATGCGGCAACCATTCCATAACCAGTTGTTTATTACTCAATTCAACACTGTCAAAATCCGGCATATCAATCCAGATAATGTTTTTCCTGCTGTCATCCTGATGCCTGCTGATATTGATTTTCTCCAGCGGTAATCCATCTGGCAGATGTTGTATGGACACAGATTGGTGATGATATAACGTTACTTCACGGGAAGTGGGTCTTTCAATTCCGGTTTTGGCAATATTTTGCCCGGCCAGACGATTGATCAATGAACTCTTGCCAACCCCGGTTCCGCCCATAAAAGCAACAATCAAGGGTCTTGAATCGTTATCAGTAAACAAATTATCCGGTGTTCGCGTATCGGCCTCAAAAATTGCCTGGGTCTGTTTCCGTTGCAGACGTTGTTCACTGCAAGCCTGCTCAGCCCAGGTTTGTGCATGCGCCAGCAAATCAGAGTATTCGTAAGCCATGTTTTTTCTCATTTAAATGTTGTTCGGCTTGTTGTAATTGTTGCGGGGAAATATTAAAGCGTTTGTGCGCCGGTAATTGCTGAGGTATGAGGTATAAGGCATACTTGAGATTATCTTCAAACAGCAAGGTTTTAACGGTATTCAGCTGGTGCTGTTTCAATTCCGCCTCCTGCCGGTTCATATAACTACCCACAGCACTTTCCGCCAAAAATGATGTCATTGATAACATGGCTGGCGTAACAACCAGGTCATGCAGACCAATCCCGCCAGCATGAATAGCTAATGCCATCGCAGTTGCATCAGTTGTCGCCCGAGTCGCTCTCAACGTATTCAGAACAAGCGGTTGTTCCTGTAATTTGTGGTAAAGTCGTTGTGCAGTCGCTTCCACATCCTGCTGAAAATCAGCATGATAATTCTCTACTTCTGTCTGGTAACGTTGCAATATCCTGTTTTTCTGCTGCCGGAGCAGCGTTACGGCATCTTTCCACCATTCGACATCAACAGCTTCACTATCCGTTCTTTCCAGTAATTGATCAGTCAGTTGTATGATGACATGATTGCCGATTTGATTAAGCAACTCAAGCTCCTGAGGTACGCCATCCAGAGAAGTTTTTCCACCCAGTCGTAACAGTTTTCTAAGGGGCCAGGTCATCACTCGCCGGGTTTTTCCCAACACTTTGCCAATACCGGGAACCTCCAGAAGATTAAGAAGTTCAATCAAGGCCTGCTGAAAGGTTTGATAATGATGGGGGTGATCCAGATAATCACGTTGATAATCCTTGAGCGCTCTTTTTAGGCTTTGATCGACCAAAACCTGCCAGCTTTCTGCGGCTTTGTGTTCAGCATAGACCGGCTCCAGCCATGTTGGCCAATATTTCTGCAATAATTGTTGTTGATAGAGACTGTGTTTATTAGCCGAAACCTTTTTTTGCAAGGATAATAAAATCTTTTCCGAAGACTCCGGCCAGACAGGCATGGCGTTTTGCTTTTGAAAAAACAAGGGCACAACTTCAGGAAAAGCATCCCGACGAACCTGTAACCATTTTTCCTTTAACGAGGGAATAATAAAATGCTCACTGCCTTCGGTCAGTTTGTTGATGCAAATCAGCGTGGGCTGATTAAACATCTCAATAGTCGTCATCATTTCCCATACTGACTGATCCGCATATTTTTCCTTGCTGACCACCAAGAGTACAATATCAGCCAGGGCAATCGTTCTAATAACCCCTTCTTTGTAATCTGCCGCATCAATGGAATCAAAATCGGGAGTATCCCAAAGCACACAAGAGGGCAACAAAGACGCTAATCCTGATGTTTCCGCCAGTGAATAGCAATCATGGCGTTTTGCGCTGAGCTGATGCTCGGCCAGTTGTTGAAACCGCCCGAAATAATTTTGCAATCCGCCACAATCACTGATTCTGACATTATTGCAAAAGCCATGAGGATGAACCGTATAGCCCGCCAATGGACTGACCCCAGCCAGATTACTCTCCAGCAATAAATTAACCACAGAGCTTTTACCCGCCTGAGTAGGCCCAATAACAGCAATTTGTAATGGAAACTGTTGTTCCGCCGCCAGTAATTGTCCTTTCCTGATAAATGCTTCAGCATAAATCAACTGTTCAATACGTTGCTCATATTCAGTACGCAAAGTATTTCTTTTATCAAACTGAGACAAAACAGTTTGATAACGCTGTTTTAATATTTGGATAAATTCCAACATAAATTATAAGCTTGGGTTTATAATGACCGACTAATTTACTTTGTTTAAAAACCTGTTAATTATAATGACAACGACAGGTTTGTTTATTTATATCATTGAGGTTTGTGTTATGAGAGTCTTGTCGTCTGTTTTTGTTTTTATCATTTGCGCCACATTAATTGGTTGTACCAAAGGCAATCAAATCAATGGTCGCAGCTTACGAACCGCCAATAGATCGGTAAGCTATATTAAAGACCGCCTGCCAATGGAGCAGCGGGTCGAATTCGAAGTCTCTTTCTGGTCATTGCGCGATGAAATCAGAAACAATGCCGATTTTTTGGATACTGTTGATGGTAAAACACCGGAAGAGCTGATCGTATTGGGCAAAGAATTGTTTCAAAAACGTAAAAATGCCGGCTTTAAGGATTATGAACAATTTGACAGTTGGGAGCAAATGATTACGAAATATACCCAGGAACGCATTGACCAGAACAGAAGAAAAAGACCCGACCCGCGCGACAAAAACAATAATGTCTTGTATAAACTTTAAGCGCTAAAAACCAGGTAAGGGTGAACAATGTTCACCCCACCGAACCGGGCAATGCTTTTTGTTCAACCAGAACAGAAACGAACTGGCTGGCCTCGGTAATGCTCTTTTCCATGATTTCAATGAGTTTTGAAATATCAATACTGAGATCAACAAACTCATGTTGCAAGGCCGCAATAGCCTGAGCATTAAGGTTATGCTTGAGAAATAAAACCTGATCCTGAAATGCGTCAAGTACCGGGTGTATCCTGGATTCAGCCTTTTTTAGAGCTTTTATCAAACGCTTATACTGGCGTCTGGATTTATCAAGCTGTTGCCGACTACGTGAACGCAGTGAGCGATTACTGTATAACAAAAGTTCAGTTTCCCATTCACTAAACAATGCTTCACTGACTTCTTCGATTGCACTGATTCTATTACTGACCTCATCGGTTTTAAAACGACAAAAACCGTATTGTTTTTTTAGCTGTTGATAACGATAATCCAACGATAATTCAGGAATCGTCATTATGGTTTTAAATTTATCCAGGGCCTCCTCAAACTGTTCCCGGGCATCCTGAAGACTTTCACAGGCTTCATCAACATGCACCACGACAATCTCACGCTTATGATGACCCAACAATGATTCCCTGCCGGTGTAATAAACTCTGCGCATCATTTTCTGCAACATAGCTTTGATAGTTGAATACATGTTAAAACTTAAAATTGCTGGTAATGTTGTATATTGATCTTAAAATCGTGAGATGCTGCAAAAAGATGAAACCCGGCATCAATAACCCCCTGATTCTGAAGATCAGCTATTGTTGCATCGGCGGTAACAGCTGCTGATTTTACCAGAATCAGCTCCGTTGCATTGACTTGTTTCGCCATCCACGCCGCCAGACTGTCCGAGGTAATATCCCAGCTCGGTTGAATACCGGCAGCATTCAGTTCTGACAACAATGGCGACCAGATCAACACAGACGACATTGATTTTTGGATGTCTGTCAGTGTAGATAACAGTTGCCATTGCGGTTGCAAAGCCTTAAACAGCAGAGCCATTTGCTGCATGGCCAGTATCGCCATGTGGTGCGCGGTTAAATCATCAACATGCCATTGCCGCTGGGCAATCCTGACCTGATCGGCAAATGCGCCGCCGCCGGGGACGATGATAACCTGATCGTTTCGGTAATGCTGATTGACGCGATTGAAACAACTTGTGAGTCCTGTAGAAGTTGTCAGGCTACCGCCCAGTTTGATGACAATCATTAATCAACCATCAATTTCGAAAGTGTTCAAGCAGTTTTAACAACGCCTTTGCTTTATCAAAACTTTCCTGATATTCCTCTGCCAATACGGAATCATTAACAATTCCACCACCGGCCCAGAACCTTATGCTGTGGTTTGAATGCACCAGGGTGCGAATTGCAATATTGGTGTCCATATTGCCGTTAAAGCTGATATATCCGATGGAACCACAGTAAACGCCACGCCGGTGTGGTTCCAGTTCTTCAATAATTTCCATCGCCCGTATTTTCGGAGCGCCGGTAATTGAGCCTCCCGGAAAACAGTCGCGTAGCAAATCCAGCGCATGTTGGCCTTCCGCCAGCGTTCCTTTTATAGTGCTGACCAAATGATGCACAGTCGCATAACTTTCCACCGCAAACAGCTTAGGCACTTTAACCGAGCCTTCCCGACAATTCTTGCTGATGTCGTTCCTCAGCAAATCGACAATCATGACATTCTCGGCTTTGTCTTTGGCGCTTTCCGATAACGCATTGATCTGTAGCTGATCCTGGTTCGGTAATAGTTTTCTGGGACGTGTGCCTTTAATCGGTTTGGTTTCAACTTCACCGTTCGTCACTTTTAAAAACCGTTCAGGCGATGAACTCAGTACCTGTACATCGGGAAAATTCATATAACAGCTGAATGGCGCCGCATTGATTTTACGTAAATACCGATAAGCCGCCCAAGGGTTGCCGCTGCATGGACTGACAAAACGCTGCGCCAAATTGACCTGATAACAATCACCTTCTTTTAAATAATGTTTGATTCGGGTAAACGCCCTGGCATAATCGTTTTCATCCATGTTCGATGCCGGCTCAGCCAAAATATTAAAGCTGTCTTCGTTAGAGTCCAGCGGAAGTGAGCTAAACCGGTCAATCAACCTATTCCAATCATTCTTGGCTATTTTATGGCCTATCAGATGACTTTCCTGTTGATAGTGATCAACCATAACCGCCCATGGGTAAATACCTACCGCCATATCCGCAATGCGTTCGCCATCTTCAGCGATAACGGGCAAATTTTCCAGTCTCCGCGCCAGATCATAGGAAAAATAACCCATTGCGCCGCCATTGAAGGGAAACTCATTGGCCTCCGACCCCCCCATATCGGCTAATTGCCGCTTAATCAGTAAAAAAGGATCTTCGGTCGATAGACGACGAACGCCTCTGTTTACAATCTCCGTTTCAACGCCTTTTGTCACCAGTGTGCAGACAGGTTCAGCCGCGATAATATCAAAACGCCCCTGTTGACTATGAGGATAACCGCTATCCAGAAATACCGCCCAGGGTTTAGAGGCAATGGCGGCAAATAATTGAGCGCTGTCAGAAAAATAAGGTAAAGCGTGTTTCAATAAATTAGATGTAAGCATTGATGAATTTTATACCAGGCCAGTAATTATTCACAGCGTCTTTTGTCAGGCATTCTAGGATCATTGTTGATCTACGATGAAGATAGCTTGATTTTTAACACCTGAGATTTAACAGTCGGAAGTGTTTATCAAGAGAACAAATCTTACATCTGTATTGCTTTGCATTTTGAGCAACGATTAAGTCAGGAATATCTATCCCATTTACTCCATCTTTTAAACACTAAAGCTGACAAGCTGGTGTTGAAGCTATTTTAAGGCCAAAGCCGCCACCGCAACTGCCGGGGCGCAATCGGCGCTATCAAT
>CAYNIU010000017.1:21309-30121 GCA_964397365.1 uncultured Methylomarinum sp.
ATTTTAAGGCCAAAGCCGCCACCGCAACTGCCGGGGCGCAATCGGCGCTATCAATATCATTTTGGGATTCATCTTGAGGAATGAGTTCGTTAAAATCCAAATACTGAAAGCCTGTTTCCAGCGCGATCTCCTTGACCAGAAAACGGCCAATACCGGCGCCAATAAAACAAGGTGAATCAGAGGAGGGTTTTATTCTGGCCAACTGTATGTGACAAGCGCTGATAATTTTTTGTTTTTGCAGACTTTTGAGTTGCAGGGCAAATTCCCGCCACAAAGATAAATCAGCCTTAGAAAACTCGTATCCTGTCATGCGCGATAACCTTCTGGCGCTGGCCTCGGAGGTTTTTACCGCACCATCTGCTGTATCGCTCAAATCGTGGCTTTCATTAAGGTCGCCCGTCAAACGGTAGACATCTGCCATCGTCGCAAAATACTCTGCCATCAAACCCATTTTTTTGCCTTTAAACCAAGCTTCCTGAGTTATCGCCATTACCGCTGTTCTGACTATGCCAGTATATACTAATTCTGCCGACACCAGGCGCTGATAATCAGTGTAGCCTTGAGCCTCAACCCTCCCCTTAAGCAATGGCAAAATATCCGTAGTGGTGCTGCCTATATCAATAAAAAGTCCCGTTTCGACTTGCTTGGCAGCATATGAGGCGCTGGCCAGCCAGTTAACAGAAGCAATATCCAGACAATCCCGGTCACTTAATTCATTGGCTTTTAAAAAACCTTGTTGACCCGCATAGATGACAATTTCAGCACTATGGACAGAGATCCGCATGGCCTGAATAATTTCTGTGACACCCTGCTCCCGGCTGTCGAATAAATCCACTAATTCACCCGTCATGGTCATAACATGGCGACAATCATTGACTGAGAATTCGTTTAAAACTGCCATAACCGCCTGTTTTAAATATTGTAACCCTTTCCACAGGGGGCAAGCCTGTAAACTGACTTTTATCACCCTGCCTTGATAGTCCAGTAGTGCGGCTTTGACATGCGCCCCCCCAATATCCCAGCCAATTATGTTTGTTTGCATTACAGCTTTCCTTTTGCAATTGTCACGTTCACTTGTCTATTGTCTTTTGTTGTCATTGTCGGTTCTGAAGCTAAGAGTTGTATCACTTGTTCGGCGACATTAATTCCTGTTGCTGACTGAATACCGACATATGACGTGGTCAGGCGTGGGTTAATCTCAAGAATCACTGGTTCCGCCATATCCGCGTTAATAATATCAATACCGATATATCCCCATAAACCGGGAATTGCCTGCGCTGTTTTTTCCAGTAGTGTTTGATAAATCTCATGCTTCTGATGAGAGATATTAACCCGGCATGAGTCTAGTTGAAACTGTCCGCTAACGATTGCAAGCTGTTGTTCATTACAGCACAGCAACCAAGCTTTGCCTTCTTTGAAAAGACAGGATAGGCTCAATGATTGTCCTTTTATAAAAGGCTGGATGACGAATTGCCCGGGATTATCAATATCGGCCATAATCTGTTGATAATGTTCCTGGCTGGAAACGATAAAGCTTTGCTCGCAACCCGCGCCGTCAATTGGTTTAATCACCGATTGAATCTGAGGATAAGCCGCGGCATCACTTAATAACCGGGTATCACAAACGCTAATGTGATGCTCTTGTAAGCGTTTGACAGTCGCCAGTTTATTACTGCATATTTTTACCGCTTCCGGGGTGGACAAGATTGCAGTTTTATGAAGGGTTTCCGCTAATGTAGCAATTTCCAACAGAATACAATCCATTTCCGGCGCTATCGGCCAAATAACATCACAATCCACCATGACTTCCTGTAGAATTTGCTTAACACTTTGATTTTTTTCTACCACAATAGTTTCAGCTTGCAGCGGTAAATCCATTTGCCTGCAACGCCAATCCAGCATAATCAACAATTGAATATCCGTTACAGACTTTAGTTCTGACGCTAAAGTCTGTAACATCATAGCGCCTTCATTTGCCAACGATTCAGGCCATTGTTCACTGGCAAATCCACCCCCACAGATAAATTCAAAAATTAAAATTTTCAATTTATGCAAATTATTCCAGTTATTGATTTAAAGGACGGCTGCGTTGTTTATGCCCAACATGGAAACCGCGCCAACTACCAGCCAATCAACAGTCGTTTGTGTCAATCAAGCTCAATTACTAAAGTACTCGACGCTTTCTTGAAGCTTGATAATTTTAAAACGTTTTACATTGCCGATCTGAATGCTATTTGTCAAACAGGCAGTCATCAGAAAATAATTGCCGATATTGTCAAAACACACCCGGATATCGAATTCTGGATTGATAATGGAATGAAGTTCTCTGAATATCAACATCCTGTCAACAAAAACCACCGACCGGTAATCGGTAGTGAATCACAACAGTCAGTCTCTAAAATATCCAAAAGCAAATTTATTCTTTCTCTGGACTTTAAACACGAGCAACCATTAGGCCCACCCCAACTATTTGAAAACAACCATCACTGGCCCGAAGATATTATCATCATGACACTGGCGAAAGTCGGTAGTCAAACAGGCCCAGATTTTAAAAAACTTAAAACATTTTGCCGAAAATATCCAAAAAATAATTTTATTGCCGCCGGCGGTATACGCCACCTTGATGATTTGATGGCATTAAATAAAATAGGCGTTAGACAAGCTCTGACAGCCAGCTGTTTACACTCCGGTGCCATCAACGCCAAGGATATTAAATCCCTTGCTAAGTGGTAATAACAAACCTGACAGCATCCAGCTTCAGTTGTGCAGCTTGTATATTTTCATGTATCAGTATAGTGATCTGTTGCAAATGCTCAATTTCCTGATCTTTAATACTGGGGTTGATTTCCTTTAATCTTTGCAAACGCCTGATTTCACTTGTCAATGATTCGAGCATTTTTTGTCCGCCTTGTTTGATCAGTTTTTGCATTTGCGCTTCAGCATCCTGTTCCGCCACCGCAATCATAGCGAGAATATGCTCGCGCTGACTGTTCAAAAAATGACTGATTTGACCTTTATCGAATTTATCTCCCTTTTCAACCATATTTTGATGACTAATCACATCAGTCAAATTCTGTTTGTTCTGGTCAATCAACACACGTAAAGGCGTGGGTGGTAAAAAACGACCAACCTGCAATTCTGCCGGTGCGCTGCATTCCACAACAAACAGCATTTCCAACAAAAATTGTCCACCTTTCAACGGTGGATGCTTGATCACACTGACAGCGGCATTGCCGGTTTCACTGGATAACACTAGATCCATTGCAGCCGCCACCATAGGATGTTCATCCGTTAAAAATTGCATATCTTCCCTGGCCAGGGCAATTTCCCGACGGGTTGTAACGGTCAGACCATCATCCTTAAGCAAGGGAAAGTGTGAGACACGTAAATTTTCACTCGATCGCAGAATATAACAGTCATTGGAATGAAACTCGACATCCACACCATAACAATCAAAGATACTTTCCAAATACGGCCAAAGACTACCATCATGTTCCCGTTCATTGAGTTGCTCGATCAGCTGCTCTGCATACTTTGGACGACAAGAGTTAAGCTCAAGCAACTGATCGCGCCCATTTTGGAGTTCCTGTTCGACTTGTTCACTGAGACTTCGAGTTTTAGCTAACAATTCATCAATAGCAGCGTTATCAGGAGATTTTAAAGCTTGCGTCAAATCCTCCACTACCAATTTAGCCACTTGAGTGGCGCCGGAACAATTATGTCGAAAAGCGTTCAAACCTTCGTCATACCAGCGATACAAAACCTGTTGCGCAGTATTTTGCAGATACGGAACATGAATCTGAATAACCTGTTTTTGTCCGATTCTATCCAGTCGACCGATGCGTTGTTGCAACAAGTCTGGATTTTCAGGCAGATCAAACAAAATCAGGTGATGCACAAACTGGAAGTTACGCCCTTCGCTGCCAATTTCCGAACAAATCAATAATTGGACACGGCTTTCTTGGTCGGCAAAATAAGCGGCGGCACGATCCCGTTCCACAATACTCATACCTTCATGAAAGATAGCCGAGGCAATACCGTAACGATTAACAAGTGTTTTTTCCAGTTTAATAACTGTTTCGGCCCGATGGCAAATCAACAGCGCTTTTTCATCACCCAGCGCGTTTAGTTTTTCTACCAGCCATAGAACATAAGGATCTTTTTGCACATTATCCGGCTGTGCTTTACCCTGCAACGGATAACCATGACATTGGCGATCAGGAAAACCTTTGACTGTGTGTCGAGAATTTCTAAACAGAATACGACCGGTACCATGATGATCCAGCAGTAATTTGATTAATTCTTCTCTGGGTGCCCCAAAATCCGAAGAATCATTGACTTTGTCCAACAAGGCTTCAACATGATCTTGTTGTAACAGTTTTTTTAGTTGCCGTTGTTGACCGGCCGTTAACGGCAATCCTGCAATCAACAGATTAGCAACCTCCGCCACCGGCTCAAACTGAGTTTCCTCTTGTAAGAACTGCTCAAATTTATAAAACCGATCAGGATCAAGCAGACGTAGGCGGGCAAAATGACTTTCTTTACCTAATTGTTCAGGTGTCGCCGTCAATAAAATCAGGCTGGGCGTTGCCAGAGCCAATTGCTCGACAAATAAATATTCAGCGCTTGGCGCTTGTTCATTCCATTGCAAATGATGCGCTTCATCTACGACAACTATATCCCAGCCGGCTTCCAATGCCTGCTGTTGACGATGCGAATAATCGGCAAAAAAACCTTGGGCGCATAACACCAACTGTTCGCTAATAAACGGATTGTCTTCATGGCTTTCGACACAGCGCTCTTCATCAAAGATACTGAAATGTAGATTGAAACGTCTGAGCATCTCCACTAGCCATTGATGAACTAGACTGTCCGGCGCCATAATCAGAATACGCTGACTGAGACCGTTAAATAACCGATGATGAATAATCAATCCGGCTTCAATGGTTTTTCCCAGCCCGACTTCATCCGCTAGCATAATCCGTGGTGCGGCGCGATTGGCCGTTTCATGCGCTATATACATCTGATGTGGAATCAATGAAACCCTGGCACCCTGCAAACCTTTCACATCAGATTGCAACAACTGCTGCTGTCGGCGCCAGGTTTCATAGCGCAACAAAAACCAGCTATCGGGATCAAATTGACCGATGAACAGTCGATCTTGCGGTTTGTTAAATTGAATATGATGATTTAAGTCCATTTCATCAATTTGCCGCGGCTGTCCATTTTCATCCGTCCCGTAATAGCAAATCAAACCATCCTTTTCCAGACATCTTTCTACGGTGATACTAATTTCGTCGGTTGATTCGATCACATCACCCACTGCAAACCTGACCCGGGTTAGCGGCGCATTATCTCTGGCATAAACGCGGCGGTCTCCGGTTGCTAAAAATAATACGGTGATACGATTAAACTCCGCATCCAGAATCAAGCCCAAGCCCAATTCAGATTCAGTATTACTGATCCACCGTTGTCCGGGGATAAAATTATTCATATTTTTTAAACTGATGTTAAAAATCCTTGCTTTCATAACATTCTCGGACGCCAATGCTATCCATAGAAATGACAGAAAATTCTTAGAAAGTTGAAACTATAAGGGGCGTCAATCTGCTCAGACGATACACTTGCTTTCTCAGTATTTATAAGGTTTTCACCCCATTTAAAATGAGATACGCTGCTGACTCCGAAGGTTATGAAGGGTTAACTGCTTTGTCTTCATTAACGCCATATCCTTCATGGTGAAAATAAATGCTCCATATTAATTTTGTCCCGTTTTAACACCGGGTAAACTGTTTTTTTATTGTCCGGATCGAAAGCCGCTTTACAATGAAATTTTAGAGATGCCAACCGCTTCACGTAATTCCTGAATAAAAGGTACGGAAATTTCACGGGCTTTTTGTGCGCCTTCCTGTAACTGCTCTTCAATATGTTCGGGCGCCTGCATCAAGGCCTCATAACGTTCCCGCGCCGGCGTTATTTCTTCATTGATCTTTTCAAACAGCACTTTTTTCATTTCACCCCAGGCGATGCCATCGGCATAACGCTGACGAATTTGCTCCACCTCATGCGGTGTGGCAAAAGCCTGATAAATACCAAACAGAGTACAGCCATCGGCATCTTTTGGTTCACCAGGCTCCAGCGAATTGGTTTTGATTTTATTGATCAGTTTTCTGAATTTCTTTTCCGGCTCAAACAACGGAATAGTGTTGTTATAGCTTTTACTCATTTTACGACCATCCAGACCTAACAGTGTTGCCGCATGATCATCCACAACAGCCTCCGGTAACGTAAAATGCTCTCCGTAAATATGATTAAAACGACTGGCAATATCTCTGGCCATTTCAATATGCTGGATCTGATCTTTACCTACCGGCACCTTATTGGCATTGAACATCAAAATATCCGCCGCCATTAACACCGGATAACTGAACAAACCCATGGTAACGCCCTTATCCGGGTCATTTCCCCCAGCCTCTTCATTTTCCGCTACTGCGGCCTTATAAGCATGAGCGCGATTCATCAGTCCTTTTGCTGTAACGCAGGTCAGCATCCAGGTCAGTTCCATAATTTCCGGCACATCAGACTGACGATAAAAAACCGCATTTGAGGTATCAAGCCCTAATGCCAGCCAGGTTGCGGCAATTTCAAGACTGGATTGTCTGACTCGCTCCGGTTCATGACATTTTATCAAGGCATGATAATCGGCAAGAAAGTAAAAAGGTCTGACATCACCATTTTTGCTGGCTTCAATAGCAGGTCTAATAGCGCCGGCATAATTGCCTAAATGGGGGGTTCCAGTAGTGGTAATGCCGGTTAGGACGATTGACTTACTCATTAAAGTATCCTGATTTAGTAAATGCCATGATGAAAAATTTTGTGAATTATTACACAATTTAAATCAAATAGTCAGTGAATAAAGTACATAAGCCGATAAAACTGCAATTGTCGCCCTTTTTATTGTAATTTTATAGTAAACTTTGACGCACAGGGATATGCCGAATACAGATTATGCAGGAGCGATTATCTGTGAAGCACAGGGCTGTGCTGAATGCGGATCATGCAGGAGCAATTATCCGCCCATAACTGAATTTCAATAGTTCAACAAAGGCGTAATGCCAGGGGATACTGATGCTGGAATATGATGAAAAACGTAATTATATTCGAATGGATGTTGACTGCGACATCACCTATAAACCTGCTGATTCAGATAACATTAAAACCGGTCAATGTACATCACTGAGCGGCGCCGGTTTATCATTTATTGCCGAAAGCGCTTTTACTCCGGGTATCGCCATGGAAGTCTGCGTACTACCCAAAAATTCAGTGACACCGCCGATGACCGCCTTTATAGAAGTCGTTCGCTGCACACGACATGGTGACAACGAATACGAAATCGCTGCCACCATACAAAGCATTAAGGGGAATTGATTCGCATCCCCGGTAAGAAACCTCACTGCTATGTTGAGTTAAACCATTTTGCCAAATTTAGCGTTGACCGTAGGTGTAAATTTATCCGCATACTCCGATGAAGTCGCACCTACACCTGTTAAAGCGGTGCAGTAAAAATACGGGGAACATCCAGTTATGTATATCATTACCAAAGAAGTCTATTTTTGCTATGGTCATCGTTTAATGAACCATCCGGGAAAATGCCGGAATCTGCATGGTCATAGTGTTAAGGCCGCTATTTCAATCAAACAGAAACAACTTAATGAGCAAGCTATGGTGTGTGATTTCTCAGATGTAAAAATATGCGTGGAAACTTTCATCAATCAGCACCTCGATCACAACTTTCTGTTACATAAAAATGACCCGATCATACCGGCTTTAATCGCCAATAATGAGCGTTTCATGACGCTTGATGAACACCCGACTGCTGAAGTGTTGAGTAAAATGATTTATCGACATCTGCAACAGGAGGGCTTTTCTGTTGATCAGGTGGTTTTATGGGAAACCAGCAGCGCCAGCGCCTGTTATCGGGAAAACTGACTATGAGTCTGGTACATCCGGTAAATACATCCTGGTGTCTGGAAAAAATTTGCGAATCCAACTACCGTAAGTTGTTGCTGCTGATTCCTGAATTGCACTCTTTCCATACTCATGCCATCGGCATGACCGCGAAAAATCCAGATTTACACCTTGAAGTCATTGATCGCAGCAAACATACCATGACGATTGAACTCAGCCATTGTTTTAACCACAACCTTGAGGACTTTATCGAGCCTGCTGTTAAAATCAGAATTTATTTTGATGCTCAACAAGCGGAAGTTTTACGCGATCACGCCCGTCATGATGTTTTCAAGGTGTATAAATACCCATCACAAAGTATTGAAATCAGAGATTACAAATGGAAACTCAATTATTTTCTGCAAAAATGGCTGGATCATTGCCTGAAAATGCAATACCACTTTTCCGAGTCCGAAACCAAGCTGGCCATTGCTTAAGAATGGATACAAAATAACTTTAACAACTTTTTATGGTTTGTAAGATATGGAAGCGCGACTACAGCTTACCGGTTCTGCTCACCCCAAGCCCCCATCTCTCTATAGCAAAAGGGAAAGACTTAACTTAACGATCATGAAGAGCATTTTCAGTTTACGTTAATAACCTCGAATTTAAGCTATACACTTTCGGTGGATGTGCATGACTTTAGCTCATTCCTACGGACATGTTTACTCTTGCATCTGTCTCTGCAAATTGGCTCTGACACAGCGCAAAATACCATAATTATACTCTCCATCAAATTGCTCAAATAAGGGTTTAAGGGCATTTTTCTGATCTTCCGGTAAGGCGATAATGGCATCTTCAATCT
>CAYNIU010000018.1:0-29872 GCA_964397365.1 uncultured Methylomarinum sp.
CAGCGGAAAGCGAATTGTCAGACATTCAGGCAAAAATGACCACTATTCTGGAAGGGATTCCCAACTTTCTGGATGAAGTGGTGCCGGAAGGCAAAACCGACGAAGACAATGTCGAAATCAGTCGTTGGGGCGATGTGCCAGAATTTTCTTTTGCGCCTAAAGACCATGTTGATCTGGGTGAAGGTCTAAAAAGCATGGATTTTGAACTGGGTGCGAAAATTGCCAGTGCTCGTTTTGTCGTACTCAGAGGCCAGTTAGCCAGACTGCAACGTGCAATTATTCAGTTTATGTTGGATACTCATATCAATGAGCATGGCTATAGTGAAACCTATGTGCCGTTTCTGGCCAATGCTGACAGCTTGCGCGGTACAGGACAGCTGCCAAAATTTGAAGAAGACCTGTTTAAAGTCAATAACGATCCAGCCTTTTATCTGATACCCACAGCCGAAGTCCCGGTCACTAATATTGTCAGAGATGTTATTGTGGATGCTAAAGACATGCCGCTTAAATTTGTCAGCCATACCCCGTGTTTTCGCAGTGAGGCAGGCGCATACGGCAGTGACGTGCGCGGCATGATTCGTCAGCATCAGTTTGAAAAAGTCGAACTGGTACAGATCGTTAAAGCCGAAGATTCAGTGCAGGCGCATGAACAACTGACTCATCATGCTGAAAATATCCTGAAAAAACTCAACCTGCCTTACCGGAAAGTCTTGTTATGCTCAGCTGATACCGGTTTTTCATCCTCTAAAACCTATGACCTGGAAGTCTGGCTGCCCGGTCAGAATAAGTATCGGGAAATCTCTTCCTGCAGTAACTTTAAAGACTTTCAGGCACGCAGATTACAGGCGCGTTGGAGAAACCCTGAAACCGGTAAACCTGAACTGGTACACACCCTCAATGGCTCAGGTCTGGCTGCAGGCCGGACCCTGATTGCCATATTGGAAAACTATCAGAACGAAGACGGCAGCATCACCATACCGGAAACACTGCGAGTATATATGGGTGGAAAGACGCTAATAAAATAGATATGTAGCTGACTGTAACAAGTGTGAACTGGATATTCACACCTGTTGTTCCCCAATAGCTATCGCTTGTGTTCAGTCTCAGACTGTTTTAGTGTGATTTCCAGGGGAATCAATAAGGGTGGAAGTTACAATTTCAAGCAAGCGAATGATGGCAGAGGTGCCTTTTTCAAGGTTTTTCCTGATTTCAGACATAGTGATTTCTGTTTCGGTTTTGCCGGCTGCCCAGTTGACAATGATCGCAACAGCGGCATAATTAATATTCAGTTCCCTGGCTAATGATGCTTCGGGCATTGCTGTCATACCCACTAAATCACAACCGTCTTTTTCCATGCGGATGATTTCAGCTGGTGTTTCCAGTCTCGGTCCCTGTGTGCATCCATAAGTCCCTGTTGGTGTAACCGTTATATTGGCAATATTGGCCGCGTGAATCAGACGTCTTCGTAATGAAGGGGAATAAGGCCAGGTGAAATCTATATGAGTGACGTGTTCAAGATTGTCGGCAAAAAAGGTATGCTCCCTGCCATGACTGTAATCAATGATTTGATCGGGAATGCATAGATGAGTCGGCGCCATTGCTGGTGTGATACCGCCTACGGCAGCTATGGCAATAATATCGGTTACTCCCAGTTGTTTTAATCCCCAGATATTGGCCCGATAATTGATTTTATGAGGAGGAATGGTATGCGGGTTGCCATGTCTGGATAGAAAAACCAGCGGTTGTCCATTTAATTTGCCGGTGATAAAAGGAGCGGAGGGAGCCCCGTAAGGTGTGCTGATTGTTTTTGGTGCGCCGATGGTTAATCCGTTGATTTGGGTCAGAGCTGTTCCACCGATAATAGCCAGAGTCATGATATTTCCTTGCAGGCATAGATTCCTGCTGCATTTCTGAGATAACCTTTGTAGTCCATGCCATAACCAAACAGGTAACGGTTTTCGACTTTTAGACCGATAAAATCGGCCGTAACAGGTTTGGGTTGATGCAGTTTTTTATCGACCAAAACAGCGCTGTAGATAGTACTGGCTCCCTGTTCCTGACAATATTGAGAGATCGCCGCCAGAGTGTGGCCTTCATCCAGAATATCATCAATGATCAATACCGTTCTTTGTTTAAGCGGAGTAGCTGGCTTTAGAATCCATTGAATTTCATGACCAGTCGTGGCATTACCATAACGGCTGGCATTAATGGCATCGACTGTTAATGAAAAATTCAACCGAGTCAATAGTTTACCAGTAGTCACCAGACCGCCATTCATAACACAGAGCAGTATGGGGTTGTGATTTTTCAATTGCCTGTTGATTTGTTTGGCCATTGAATCAATGGCTGCTTCCACCTCCTGTTCACTGTGTAGCAGATCGGCTGTTTGTTCAACGAGTTTAATTTCTTTAAGCATATTGAAGGGTAAGCTGGGTGATTTTCTTAGAAACCTGTTGCCACGGCGGTGAAGTTAACAATGAGGAACGGGAAATATGTTTTTTGCTGAGCATATTTTTTAGTCGCCTTTCTCTTTCCGGGTTGTGAGTCACAGGAATACTATCCAAAACCTGCTCAGCCGCTGCCGGGTTATTACATACCAGAACCATATCACAACCGGCTTGTTGGGCAAGGTGCGCACGTTCTGTGAAATTACCGGCTGAAGCAGCTCCTTCCATGCTTAGATCGTCACTGAATACCGCGCCATCGAATTGTAATTCATTACGTAAAATTTGTTGTATCCATTTATAGGAAAATCCGGCAGGCAACTCATCAACTGCTGGATAGACCACATGTGCAGGCATAACGGCTTCCAGACCTTCAGCTATCAAATGTTTGAAAGGCATCAGGTCTTTGTTGCGGATGCTGTCCAAGTCACGATCATCAACCGGTAATGCTAAATGTGAATCCAGAGCAACGGCGCCATGTCCAGGAAAGTGTTTACCTGTCGCTGCCATACCGGCTCTGCACATCCCTTTTCTAAATTGACTGGCATATTCTGTCACCAAATGCCTGTCTTGTGAAAAAGAGCGGTTGCCAATAATATCACTGATACCCGTGTCGATATCAAGAACCGGCGCAAAGCTGAAATCTACGCCCACCGCCAATAGTTCCACCGCCATTAACCAACCGGCAGGTTCAACCAGTTCCGGCTGATTGATGTATGTCATTGCCGGAGGTAAACGGGTGAAGCCGTTTTGAAAGCGTTGCACGCGACCACCTTCCTGATCAACGGCAATTAATAATTCACTGTTTTTTGTTGCGCGTATTTGCTTGATCAGCTCGTTGACTTGCTGGGGATTGTCATAATTTCGGGAAAATAAAATAATGGCTCCAGTATTGGGGTGACGAATTTTTTCTTTATCGTATTGAGAGAGCGTTTGTCCTTCAATATCAATCATGACGGGGCCGATAGTCTGTTGTTTACTCATGCTGCTAAAAGTAAGAATTTGGAATATACTATTTACAGAACTTTTATAAAGATGGGTTTTTAAAGAAATATTATAGGGGGAAATAGTGTGAGAGTTTTGTTTTTATTAGTGGGTATGTTGATGTTTACCAACTTTGTTTATGCCGCTGAAGATGAAGAGATAGCAAAAGAAGCGGAAATGGAATATTTAGAAATGAAACCTAAATTTACTGTCAATCTGAAAGAACGTAAAAAATATATGCTTATTAAAGTGCAGTTACTGATTGAAGGTGAAAAAAATATTGAAAAAGTAAAAAAACATATGCCGTTATTAAGACATAAATTGATTATGTTATATAGCGGTTTACCGACTGATGAAGTGCAGACAATGGAACAACGAGAGGCTTTAAGGAAAAAAACCAAACAAGCAATTGTGGATGCACTGGACAAATATGAAAATAGTGACGGTTTTCGCGATGCGTTTTTTACTGAATTTTTAGTGCAGTAAAAGGGCATGTAAGGCCTGTCTGAGAATAGACAGGTTTTCATTTATTTGTTTTGTAGTATACGGAAGGGCATTGAATTTGCCCCATACCGGGGCAGGCCAGGTTTTATCGCTTCGATAACGAACAATGTGGTGAATATGTAGTTGTGGCACTATGTTGCCGATAGTGGCAATATTCATTTTGTCGGCATTATAAATCTCAGCCAATTTTTTACTCAGGAAGCAGGATTCTTGCTGCAATAGTTGACGATCCAGTTCCTGAAGCTGATACACTTCAGTAATTCCTGTTCTTTCCGGCACCAGAATACACCAAGGATATTGGCTGTCATTCATCAGCAGCAGACGAGATAACTTAAACCGGCCGATTTCAATACAGTCTTGTTCAAGGCGTGGATGTAATTGAAAATTCATGGTGACTTGAGTTTTAAGGGATAAATCCGTAATAATTGACGATCGGAGGATTATTCCTCAGAATATTCAATTCCCGTTCCTTAACATTATAATAAAAATAAAAGGTTGTGACATGTCAGCGCAAAGCTTTTCTGTTCAGCAAAATATCGGTGAAAATAAACTGGCTGTTTCATTTCGATTGCTAATGGGCTTATATGCCATTATTCCTTTATGTTTTTTAATTAAATGGGTGGATGCTCAGTTCTGGAATGACTATTTGCTGATTCATTTACCCAGTAGTCCGACCCATTTTGTGTTGTTTCAAATTTTGTTTGGCACACCACACATTGTTGCCAGCAGTATTTTGCTTGGCAGTAATCTGGATTATCTTAAAGTTTACAGGGTAAAAATTTTGGCGATGACCGCTATTATCATTGTTTTTTTTGGTATCGGCAGTCTTTTTATTCCCTATAAAGTGCTTTACATCATTACCGCATGTTGGACGGTTTATCATGTGTTCAAACAACAGCATGGTATTGGCAAGGCTGTTTGTCGTTTGCCGGCTTGGGCCTTTTATTTGCTATTGTGGCTGAGTGTGGCAGCGGGTATCTTTGTATACATGGGTATTTTCTTAAAAAACAGCCTGGAACCACAGCAGGCAGAATGGATATTACAGATTGCAGCTGCTTTAACAGTATTTTTGGTTGTTGCCTCAATGGCTTGTCAGCGATATGTTCCGACGGTTTTTGGTAAATTTTTCCTATGGGGAAATAGCCTGTTAATTGTCAGCAGTTTTTATTTTTATAGTCAGCAGTATTATTTTCTGGCGATATTAATACCTCGGTTGGTACATGATACCACCGCCTATATTTTTTATGTGACACATGATTACAATAAACACTATCGGCAGCCGCAGAACTGGATCTATCAATATGCCGCACGTTGTCACATGCATGTATTCATCGTTTTGCCGGTGCTTTCTTTTGCTTTGGCATTCATTCTACAGGCTTATGGCAATGATTTGGTGAATGTTATCACCCAATATCTGTTTGGCACCGAAATTTATAAAGCTGTTACCCTTGGTTTGCTAGGGTATCTGGCGTTGATGCATTATTACACTGAGGCTTTTATTTGGGCGGCAGGTTCGCCTCTCAGGCAGTATATCCGTTTTAAAATCTGATTCAGATGTGCTTTCGATGCTTGTAACCTGGCATCCATGCCACAACTACTTTTTCACAAGTATTGAATAATAATGCATATATACGCTGAATAACTAGTTACTGATTTTTTCAAGTTCTCTGCTAAATCTATATCTTGCCCTCTATTATCCGCATTGAAATCACTGATTCAGGTTTTTTATTCAATGGTAAAGCCAACTTTAATGGTTACCTGCCAGTGTGCGATTTTGCCTTTTTCAATATGACCTCGGGTTTCGATGACTTCAAACCAGCGCATATTTTTGACAGTTTGAGAGGCTTTGTTAACAGCATTCTCAATAGCTTGTTGCATTCCCTCGCAGGAAGAGCCTGTGAGTTCGATTTTTTTGTAGACGTGATCAGACATGAATGATTCCTCTTTGTTGATAATAAATATTCAGTTCCTGCAAACGTTGTGGTGTGCCGATATCCATCCAGAAGCCATTGAATTTTTCACCACTGATTTTTTTATCTGGCATAACCTGTCTTAATAGTGAGCCAAGCTTAAGCTTACCGGGTATAATTTGAGCGAACAACTTGGGATGATATAAACCGATGCCGCTATAAGTCAGTTTGTCGGCGCCATGTTCTGACAATAATCCGTTTCCAGCTAAACAAAAGTCTCCTTGCGGATGATGTTCTGGGTTTTTAATTAGAACCAGGTGCGCCAGATCAATATTTTTGTTTCTTAATGAAGATAAAGGAAAATCACTGGCTATATCGCCATTAATCACTAAAAAAGGATGATTTCCAAGTAAAGGCAGAGCCTTTATAATGCCGCCGGCTGTTTCCAAGCCACTTTCACCTTCAAAAGAGTATTCTATGTTGGCGCCCAGAGTCTGGCCGTTTCCAAAGTGATTTTTTATTTGTTGACCTAAGTGTGCGAGATTAATAATAATTTCAACATAACCTGATGACACTAAATTTTCAATAGTGTATTGAATCAATGGCTTGTTGCCAATCGGTAATAACGGTTTTGGCGTTTTGTCTGTTAATGGTCGCATACGCTCGCCGCGTCCGGCTGCGAGAATCATGGCTTTCATAATTTATTTTGATAGATTGGAAGAACTTGCTTTTGCAGAAAATGCCCGCAGCCAGCCAACTCAGGATAACTTTGACAAATTTGGACAATATAATTCATGGTGCGAGGAATACTGGCCAAATATTCCGATTTATTATCGCGTAAATATAGCCGGGAAAAAATACCGGTGGCTTTCAGGTGGCGTTGTAGTCCCATTAAATCAAACCATTGCCTAAATGTTTGGAGATTATCGTCTAGGAGACCGGCAGATAAGATGCGCTGGTAGTATTGTTGCATCCATTGGCTAACTCGTTGTTGTGGCCAGGTAATATAGCAATCTCGGAGTAATGAAACCAGATCATAGGTAATCGGGCCAATAACCGCATCCTGAAAATCAATGATGCCAGGAGAGCGTTTGTTTAACACCATAAGATTTCGCGAATGAAAATCTCTGTGTACACAAACCAGTGGCTGGGCAAGTGCTGAATCAATTAATAATGTATTTAATTGGACTTGTAATGGTTCCGGTATTTTAATGTTCAACAGATTTTGCAAAAACCACTCATAAAATAATGAGAGTTCTTTATGCAACAGTGCTTCATCGTAAGATGGCAATTGACACCACTGGATATCTGTTTGTGTTTGTAGCTTGAATAAGCTGTCAAAGGCATCCTGATATAACCGGTCAGCTGTTTTATCGGTCAACTGGTCGAGAAAATTGTTGGAACCTAAATCTTCCAATAACAGAAAACCTTGTTCAGTATTTTGGTGGTAAATTTCGGGAACATGGAGATTCGAGTTTTTTAACAAACCTGCAATTCTGATAAAGGGTTCAGTATTTTCCTTGTCCGGGGGGGCATCCATGACGATATGCTGACCATTGGCATGGGTGACGCGAAAATAGCGTCTGAAACTGGCATCGGCTGAAGCTGGCTTAAAGTCGCGAATCTCGAAACCAAGATCATTACTTAGCCAATTGACAATGGCTTCAGCTCGAATATCTGAGATTGCCGGGGACATTATTTATTAATCTATAACTAAACTAAGGTAAAATACTTTCTCTTAATTTATTCAATTCTAAACCACTTAAGCCATTAACCCTAACGCATTTATGCATTTTCGTTTATTTTCCGTTTTTTTACTTTATTGTGTTAGTGAATTGGCCGCCGCAGAAAAAAATGTTTGGGATTGCGAGCAGGGTAAAGAGGGTGAATGGTCTTGTGTCAGTCAGGACAAGCCTGAGTCCCAAACGCCAGACAAAGCGACTGAGGCGCTGGAAGTTCAGCCGTTGGCAGAAAAGCCGCCAACAATCGAACAGCAAGCCGTTTATCTTAAACCGCCGGGAACAGTTGCCAAACGTCCTGGATGGACATGCAGCGTCAATAAAGAAAATGAAACCTGGGATTGCAGCCTGATGGGAACTGATCCAAAAGGAAAATCCAGGGTGGTTGAGCAACCACAACATGCTTCCGGCTGGTTGACGGCAGCTTATGATTTCAACCAGGAAGAAACGTTTAAAACATTGCAATCACGATTACCCTATGATCCTTGGCAGAATTGCAATATACGTTCGACTGGAAAAATCAAATTTAAAGGAAAAAAAGATTTGAGAGAGACCATGCCAATGGATGTCAATGCAGATTATTCAGAGGTTTTTGACAATGAAATTACCCGTTTTTTCGGTAATGTGGATATTGTCCGAGCCGATCAGAAGGTATCAGCGGATATGGCCAGTTACGATTTGGTATCTGAGACAATGGATGCGCAAGGCCATGTTTTTTATTCAGAAGATGAATTGTCACTTTATAGCGATACTGCTTTGCTAAAATTGAACACAGATGAAGCTAGATTGCGGAATGCTTTATTTATTTCACCTTCGGGGCCGGTCAGAGGCCGCGCTGATGTTGTTTATAGAGACAGCAAGACATTGTCGCGCTATAACGAAGCCAGCTTTACCAGTTGTCGTCCCGGAAATCAGGATTGGATCGTGCATGCCAAACGTTTAAAAATGAACCGGCGAAGCGGTAAGGCCTCAGCAAAAAATGTGTGGCTGGAATTTAAGGGGTTGCCGGTGCTTTATACTCCGTATATCTCATTTCCTCTTGATGACCGTCGTTTGTCCGGGTTTCTGACACCGACCTGGGGCAGCACACAAACAAATGGTTTTGACTTGGCGGCGCCTTATTATTGGAATATTGCTCCAAACTATGATGCCATCATTACTCCGCGTTATCTGTCTAAACGCGGCGCTATGTTGCGTGGACAATTCCGTTATCTGACAAAAATGTCTCAAGGCAATTTAGGACTTGAGTTTATGCCCTATGACAGTTTGTTGAAAACAAGCCGGTATTTAGGCGGCATTAAAGCCCAGTCCCGGTTTATACCTGGATTGGATTCCAATATTGATCTTAATTATGTATCTGATATAGATTATTTTAATGATCTCAATAATGCTCTGGGTTTTTCCAATACCCGTTATGTCAGAAGTGTCGCTGATTTAAGATTTAATCGCGAGTGGATTGATTTTTCAGCGAGACTGGAAAATTATCAAACAATTGACCGGACAATTTCTGATTCCAGTAAAGCCTATCAGAAATATCCACAAATTCGTCTTAATTTGAAGCACGCATTTGATGACATTCCTCTAGCTGTGGCGATGGAGAATGAATACACCTATTTTTATCGGAGCGGACGAGTCAGTGGTCAGCGCTTGAATGTTAAACCCTCTATCAGTTTTCCAGTGCAAACCGCCGGAGCTTTTTTTACGCCTCGTTTTTCGCTACAACACACACAATATTTTCTGAAAGATCAATTACCCGGAAAAGCCGGTAATATCAGTCGAACCTTGCCTATTTTTTCAGCCGATAGCGGTGTGTTCTTTGAAAGAAATCTGGATTTTGGCGGCTCCGCTTTTTTGCATACCCTGGAGCCTCGCGCTTTTTATCTCTATATTCCAAATAAAGATCAAAGCGATATTCCGTTATTCGATACATCATTATTTGATTTGAATTTTAACAGTCTATTCAGAGAGAACCGGTTTAATGGGCCTGATCGTATTCAGGATGCCAATCAGGTGACTGTTGCTTTAACATCCCGACTACTGGATGGGAACAGCGGTGTGGAGCGGTTAAAGCTGAGTGTCGGGGAAATTTTTTATTTCCGCAACAGAGAAGTTGTATTGACCGGAAATACTCCGCAAACCGAGCGTTTTTCCAAATTGATTGCCCAGTTCAGCGGTCAGTTAAGCGATCATCTTTCTTTTTCTTCTGGTTTACAGTGGAGTCCTGAAGTTAACAGGATTACTCGTGGAGAGGGCGCTATTCAATATAGAAATCTGCCGGACAAGATTATTAATATTGGTTATCGTTACCGACGGGATAATCCAGACTTAGTGGCTAAAATCATTCAAAGCAATATGTCTTTTCGCTGGCCGATTTATGATAATTGGTATGCAGTAGGACGGTGGCAGTATTCTTTAAAATTTAATCAGACGGTGGAAAGCTTTATCGGGTTGGAAAAAGAAAATTGTTGTTGGCGTTTTCGTATTATTGGCAGACGTTTTGTCAACAGTATCAGTAACTCGATACTGGCAGAGCCGCAAAATGCTTTATTTGTGCAATTGGAACTGAAAGGTTTAACCAGTTTTGGTGATAATGTGGATGATTTTTTGCAACAAAACCTGAACGGTTATCGTAAACCCATAAAATAAAATATCCCTATGAAAAAATATTTCATGACAGTTTTTTTTATGCTGTTGTTTTTTAATGTATTGAACGCCCAGGCACAGCTGCTGGACAGAATTGTTGCAATTGTTGAAGATGATGTTGTTTTGGACAGTGAATTGACCCGTGAAGCCAATGCCATCATACAGAAATTACAAGCCAATCATGTTGTAATTCCACCCAGATTTATTCTCAGAAAACAGGTTTTGGAACGATTGATTATCGAAAAACTTCAACGGCAATTAGCGGCGAAAGCAGGCATCAGGGTTAGCGATGAAATGTTGAGAAGTTCGGTAGCGAATATTGCCCGTAGAAACAATATGACGCTAGAGCAGTTCAGAATGGAGTTGGAAAATCAGGGAATGAACTTTGCTGAATTTCAGGAGAGTGTTCGCAACGAAATTATTGTCAATCAATTGAAAGCTCGGGAAATAGGCTCCCGAATCAAGGTAACCGACAGAGAAGTGGCGCATTATCTGGAAACCCAAGGTGAGGTTGGAAAGGAAAAAGTCAAATACCGTCTAGGGCATATTCTTATTTCAATACCAGAGGCGGCATCTTCCGGAGTGATACAAAAGGCCCGGGATAAAGCGGCAAGGATTATTAGTGATTTGCGTCATGGTGGTGATTTTAAACAAATAGCCATGAGTGTTTCTGATGGGGGTAATGCATTGAACGGTGGCGATTTAGGCTGGCGAACTATAGGCCAGGTTCCAACGTTGTTTGTTGATATGGTTGGTAAAATGAGCAAAGGTGAAGTTGCAGGGCCAATTCGTAGTCCCAGTGGTTTCCATATTATAAAAATGATAGCCATGAAAGGGGTGGATAAACATATAGTTACCAAAACCAAAGTTCGTCATATCCTAATTAAAACCAATGAATTAATTGATGATGAGGAAGCAAAAAAACGATTATTAGCGCTTAAGGAAAGAATTATTGATGGTGACGATTTTATCGCATTGGCTCGGGCTCATTCTGATGATAAAGGATCTGCGATTAAAGGAGGTGACTTGGGATGGGTGGGACCCGGCGTACTGGTGCCACCTTTTGAATCGGCAATGAACAAACTGGCCATTAATGAAATCAGCGATCCGGTACAAACCCAATTTGGCTGGCATATGATACAGGTGCTGGACAGGGAGGATCGGGACAATAGTGTTGAATTTAAAAAGAATCAGGTTCGTGAAGAAATTCGCAAACGTAAAATTGAAGAAGAAACAGAATTATGGCTCAGGAGATTGCGGGATGAATCCTTTGTGGATATTAATCTGGATCGACTGTAAGGTCTGCACAGGGAATTTGAATGTTGATAACCCAAAAAGAACAAAAATTCAAAAGGCGACTGAAAAATATTCTTGAAAATGAAGATATTCAGCAGCAACGCGATTTGATTAGAAATATTGTCGCTGATTTTGAATGGACTCTGGAAGATTGTGCC
This sequence comes from uncultured Methylomarinum sp., assembly GCA_964397365.1. Classification (GTDB taxonomy): domain Bacteria; phylum Pseudomonadota; class Gammaproteobacteria; order Methylococcales; family Methylomonadaceae; genus Methylomarinum. The sequence continues at coordinate 11,679 of CAYNIU010000018.1, forward strand.
GCTGCATTGGTTTATTTAAGTCAGCCTAACTTGTACCAGAAACTAAAAAAACCAGATCAGGTTGCACAAGGCAATGATGATTTTGAAGTTCCACTTACTATAACGCGGGATAAAACAGTACGTTATCGGCTGAATGTGGGGAGTAAGCACCAGGTAACCCGTGAAGAGATTGAAAATGTGCTGGTGAGTGAATCAGGCGTGGACAGAAAGAGAATAGGGCGAATTGATATTCGCCATCATTACACCATAGTAGAGTTACCGGAGGGTATGCCGGCAGATATTTTCCAATTATTGTCCGAGGTGAATTTACGGCAGCAGAAACTCAATATCAAAAGATTGAAGCCTCAACGTAATTTTCGCCGTTATCGTAAATATTCCCAATAATTCGACAGCTTCCTGGGGTAATGATGCAGTATGGAAGCCTGTAAAAACTGATGATGAGTTAAAAGTCGTAGGAAATAAGCAAGGTATATAAATCCCAGTATTGGGTCAAGGTTTTATTTTCCAGGCCGGATAACCAACCCGTACCGTTGATTCGATGATATTCGGCGCTTATGAGCAAAGAAGATGTGGCGTTAACTCTTAATCCAAAAGTTAAGTCTTTGGCAAATCTGGAATAACCAGGGGCGCCGGTAAGTGAGCGTGTAGCAAATTTACGACCGTTTTTATCGCTTTTATCTACACTGAGTTGATCATAACGAAGCAGACCTTCCAGGTAATGGGTAAACTTATATGTGCCTTGGATATAAAAGCTTTCTCCAATTGTTTTGGTATCAGGAAAAACGCCGAAGTTTGTTAACCGAGTTGTTCTTTGGGCATATTCTGCCGTTAAAGACCAGTTTTCAGCATTATATTGCGCTGAAAAGATAATTGGATTGAATTGCAGTAATCCGGCGGATAGTGTTGAATCAGCACTGGGCTGATAATTCGCATTAAAATCAGCATAAGTAATAGCCAACTGAATCAAACCGCTTTGCCAGTCATAGTTCAGCCGTGATATCCACGAAGCATTCCCTATAAATTCACCGCCATTGTTACCCAAAATGGAATGCTTGAGACTTGGATCACTTGTCCGTGGTTTTATGACACCGATAGTCAATAAAAAATCACCGTAATCCGATCTTTGTTCGCCATAAAAATAACCGCCATCAGCAGATAGCGCAATATTTCTGTTGCGATCAAAATAGATAGATTGCGGTAATAAAACACTGGGTCGGGTAGAGGCGATATCACGCGTTTCGTTATACAATCCAAGAGGTGTCGGAACTCTACCCGCCTTGATTCCCAATAATGTAGACTCTGATGAATAGAAACTGTAATCGGCGACACCGTAGTCAATTCTCAGACCAGCTTCATCTGTTTGTCCGGCATTTCTCCAGACCACTTGCAATGCCAGCTGTAATTCTGGAATAACCCGCCATGAGGTGTTTATTCCGAGCTCACGAAAATCCACTGATATGCCATCATCACTGCGGCCAAATAGATTGTTATCGGAAGTATGCAGGAAGCCCTGAGATAAAAAACCGTGAATCTGTACTGATTTGGGTAACTTGAAAATTTGCTGCTCTTCAGTGGCCTTTACAATATCTGATACCAGGGAGAAAAGCGAACAAAAAACTATGCTGAAAATAAGTTGTCTATTCAATACTGACTCCCGGGCTGGATTTTGAGAATTTTCATACCTTCTTTGACATCACTTATCTTTAAATAGCCAATGGCTCCTGTTGTGGACGACAATTTTTTAATCATCTCTTCTTTACTATCCAGTTTAATCGGCGCTTGGCCAGAACCGCTAAAAACCAGACGATTCCATATTCTGCGCATTTGATGAGGAAAAACATTGAGAATGGTTTTGCAAAATGTTTTGTGTAACGTGTGCTCATCATCCAGTACAAAAACAGTTATTGCAGTGCCGTCTGCCCATTTATGTAAACGCATTTTAAAAATAGCGCTAAGACCACGTCTGGAAATTGTCTCTTGTTTTAGTTGTTGATTAACCACAGGTACGACGGATTCGAATGCTTGTTTACCGCTCTCATTGGCAAAACCGGAGGGTTGCCACATCAAAAATACTGAAAATATCAGGATGTTAAAATTTGAGAGCATGAAATGAGCAGAGTGAAAGTTGTGATATTTCCCTAATTTGTAAGCATATAATTACAATAGAGCATAAACAGAGACTAAGCCGGACGATATTCAAGTTAAATGCTCAGCAATCTTAATCGCATCACCCAATTGCTGGCATGAATTGTAAAAATGGGGGGAAAAACGAATTCCTTGTCCTCGAAGCGCACAGGCTACGCCTTTCTCTGACAAAGTTTTGAATAAAGAGACATTGCTTGCAGATTGATGTTTGAAGGTAACGATACCGGATTTTAACTTATTTTCATAGCTGGATAACAGCCTCAGTTTTTTGGAACGCTGTATTTTTTCGATTAAATAATCAATATTCTCAAAAATGTGCTGTTCGATGGTCGCCATGCCGGTTTCCAACAGTAACGACAGGCTGGCTGACCAGGCATGAATTCCCAACATATTAGGACTGCCACATTCAAAGCGCTGTGCTGTCGGGTGAATCTTCCAGGGTTTGTTTTCATAATTGTGCGTGTTTGCAATCATATGCCAACCGTATTGAATCAAAGTCAGTTTTTCACGGGATTCAGGCGTAGTATAAAAAACGCCTAATCCTTCCGGTCCAAACATCCATTTATGACCATCAGCCATGACAAAATCAGCCTGACAGGATTGCACGTCAAATTGAACGCATCCCAAGCTTTGTATAGCATCAATACAAAAAAGGATAGCATTTTTCTTGCAGAAAGCGCCAATTTTTTCCAGATTCATACGAATACCCGAAGCAAACTGAATCGAACTGATAGTCAACAAACGGGTGTTTTTATCAACCAGTGCAAACAGCGCTTCTTCGGGTGACAAGGAACCATGTAAATTAGCTTGCCTGAATTCAACGCCCTGATTGGCGAGTGATTGCCAGGGAATGCGATTGGATGGAAACTCTTCGGCACTGCTGACAATATTATCGCCCACTTGCCATGGAAGACCATAGGCAACCAAGGATAAAGCTTCCGAAGTGTTTTTAACCAAAGCAATATCATTGCTTGAGGGGGCGTTAAGTAAAGTTTTTAATTGCTCACGACATTGTTTTTCTTTTTGTAACCACTGCAGATAAAACTGTGATCCATAAACGCTATTTTGTTCTGCAAATGATGATACGGCTTGAACTGTTCTTTTAGGCCATGGCGCTACAGCCGCATGGTTAAGATAAATCAGTCCATCTTGGAGAGGAAATTCTGGATGCGTCATAATGTGTTGTTTTATTCCTTAAATACGGAGACATTGGACTACAATAGTATTATTGATGGTATTCAGATTAATCATCATGTCATATTTATCATGTATTTTCACTACAAATTGATCTAGTCACAGGCGTTATGAATAAAAAAATTACTAAAGCCGTTTTCCCGGTTGCAGGACTGGGCACCCGTTTTTTACCGGCTACCAAGGCCAGTCCTAAAGAGATGTTGCCTATTGTGGACAAGCCTTTGATTCAATATGCGGTTGAAGAGGCGATGGCGGCCGGTATTGACACCATGATTTTTATCACCGGACGTAATAAAAGGGCTATTCCTGACCATTTTGATAAAGCCTATGAACTGGAAAAAGAACTGGAACAAAGCGGTAAAGTTGAAACTTTAGAGTTACTCAGAAAGCTATTGCCGAGTCACGTTTCTTGTGTGTTTATTCGTCAATCTGAAGCTTTGGGTCTTGGCCATGCGGTATTGTGCGCCCGACCTGTTGTGGGTGACGAACCATTTGCAGTGATATTGGCTGATGATTTGATTGAGGATTCAACGCGTGGTTGCATGGCGCAAATGACGACCTTGTTTAAAAGGGAACAGCGCAGTATTTTGGGGGTAGAAAGAGTTGGGCCTTCGGAAACCGATAAATATGGTATTGTTGAAACCAAAGAGATGGAACCTAAAGTAGGACGGTTGCGATCAATTGTTGAAAAACCAGCTCCTGAAGATGCACCTTCAAATCTTGCCGTAGTAGGGCGGTATATTTTGACACCGGCTATTTTTGAAAAAATAGAAAATACCGGACGTGGGGCAGGTGGGGAAATTCAGTTGACTGATGCTATTGCCGATTTAATGCAGGATGAGCCGGTTCTGTCCTATGAGTTTGAAGGCAATCGCTATGATTGTGGTTCAAAGCTGGGCTATGTTATTGCTAATGTTGAACATGCTTTGTTACATAAAGACATTAAAGACGATTTTTTGGTGTATTTAAAGGAATTGGCCGGAAAATATTAATGGTTCAAATTATTCCATGTACGCTCCTTAACCTTGGTATGCTGGCAGCGATCAATAAACACATGAATGAACAGCGCGACAAGGATCATGGATGTTCCTGTTAGCACTTTCATTGTCAGTGGTTCACTATTGACTGTATAACCAATAAATAAAGCGAGTACTGGTGAAATAATAGTGATCATCGCCACGTTAGTGGCTGGTAAATGTGTCAATACATAATAATAAAGTGCAAAACCGATTGTTGTTGCAATAACTCCCAGGTAAATAATAGCGGAAAGCGTTTGCCATGACAGTGTATATGGCAAACGCCCGTTTTCAAGAAGATACCAACTTCCCAGATATGGCGGCATGGCAAATAACAAACCGCCGCCAACCTGAATCATGGCCGGTAATTTTGCCCGTATCTGCTTGACCCAGACAGCGCTGACAGAATGCAGAAAAGCGGCAATCAACACGCCGATGATACCTTGTATGGCTTGATAGTTGAGTTCGATAGCTGAACTGAACATCATTACAAGACCGCCTAAACCCAACAAATAGGATGAAATTTTCCCTGCACCCAGACTGCGTTCTTTCAGAAAAAAAGCCGATAATAATGCTGTCATAAAAGGTGTTAAGCCGAAAATAACCGAAACCCAACCTGAAGGAATAAAACGTGATGACCAGTAAACGGCCATCATGGCGCCGAATATTTGCAAGGCCACTGCCAGATAGGTTTGTTTGGCGCGGCTATGCCACGGGAGTCGTTTACCTGTCAGTATCAGGATGAGAAACACACCAAGCATACCGATAATCATGCGTGAGGCGGCGCCAAAAACAAAACCGGCTCCTTCAGCGCTCCACTTAATAGCCAATGGGGTCGTAGCCCAAAGCAAAATAACACTGAAATAAGCGGCAAAAATTCGCATAGTGATAATATTCCCAAGGAAAATCTGGCGATTATAAACGATACCGGAAAGTTGTGAATCGTTGCCGTAACCTTTCTTCAGGTTATATTCAGCGTGGTTTAATTATGGCAAGGAATAAGCTTAGAAACTTTAGCCGGGTTAACGAAAAGTCGTGATAGCCTGAAAAGTCATCACGACTTTTGTATGGCTTACTTTTGCAAGGCTTTCAGAACAGATTGCAGACTGTCATTGGCATCGCCGAATAACATCCGCGTGTTTTCATGCATAAACAAGGGATTGCCAACTCCGGCATAACCGGTAGCCATACTGCGTTTAAGAACAATAGTGCTATGACCTTTCCAGCATTCCAGCACTGGCATACCGGCAATAGGGCTGTTAGGATCATCTAAAGCCGATGGATTAACAATGTCGTTGGCGCCGATGACAATGGTGACATCAATATCGGGAAAATCTTCATTGATTTCATCCATTTCGTAAACAATGTCGTAAGGCACTTTGGCTTCTGCCAGTAACACATTCATGTGTCCGGGCATACGGCCGGCAACCGGGTGGATGCCAAAACGGACGGTTTTTCCCTGGCCAAGTAGTAGTTTTGAAATTTCATTGACAGTATGTTGGGCTTGAGCGACCGCCATACCGTAACCGGGAATAATCATGATGTTTTTGGCTTCGCTTAGCAACTCTACGGTTTCATTCACATCAATCGCCTGTACTTCACCCTCGACTTCAGTTGCAGCGCCACCGCCGCTACTACCGAAACCGCCGGCAATGACACTGATAAAATTGCGGTTCATGGCGCGGCACATGATATAACTCAAAATAGCGCCACTACTACCTACCAGGGCGCCGGTGACAATTAGCAGATCATTGCTCAACATAAACCCTGTTGCCGCTGCTGCCCAACCGGAATAACTATTGAGCATAGATATCACCACAGGCATATCAGCGCCACCAATTGCCATCACCATATGTACACCAAATACGAAAGCGATCAGTGTCATTAAAATTAACGGCCAGATGCCGTTACCCGTTTCGGCGCCTGTCAGAAACAGATTTCCCAGCCAAATGGTGGCGATCAGTAATCCCAGATTCAACCAATGCCGAGCCGGTAGCAAAACCGGCTTGCCATTGATTTTTCCACATAACTTTCCAAAAGCAATGACAGAACCGGTAAAGGTAACGGCGCCAATAAAAATACCGATATAGATTTCGACTTCATGTATGGTTTTATCAACTCCCGAAAGAGTTGATGTACTATCCATAAAATTAGCGTAACCGACCAGGACGGCCGCCATCCCTACCAGACTATGCATGATGGCAACCAATTCTGGCATTTGTGTCATTTCTACCTTAAATGCCGCTTTAACACCAAGTGAAGCACCGATTAATAATGCAATAACCAGTATGCTATAAGAGGTTACAGCATCACTCATAACGGTGGCAATGACAGCGATAGCCATGCCGACCATCCCGTAGTAATTACCTCGGCGGGCTGTTTCCTGATTACTGAGTCCACCCAGACTTAAAATGAACAGAATGGATGCCGTAATATACGACATGGTGACTAAACCTTGTGACATGTGTTTCTCCTATTTTCTGAACATTTCGAGCATACGGCGGGTGACTAGAAAGCCGCCGGCAATATTGATAGCGGCAATTAGAATGGCTAGTCCCGATAAGAGGGTGATGATGACACCGGGAGCGGAAATTTGTACCAGTGCGCCAATAACAATGATACCGCTAATGGCATTGGTAACACTCATCAAAGGAGTATGTAAAGAAGCCGATACGTTCCAGATGACCTGATAACCGACAAAACAGGCCAGTACAAAAACAGTAAAGTGCGACATAAATGAGGCCGGTGCAACTGAACCAATACCGTATAGGGCAAAACCGGCAATGATTAATGGTAAAAACTGTTTAACCGGTTGCGGAATAACAGAGGGTTTTTCTTCTGTTTCCGCTTTAACAGCAGGCGCCTCAGTCTGCGGCGCTGGAGCCGCTGATATTTTAGGGGGCGGTGGGGGCCAGGTAATGTTGCCTTCTTGAATAACGGTAGCACCACGAATGACTTCATCGTCCATGTTGACGTGTAATGCGCCGTCTTTTTCGGGACATAAATCAGATAGTAAATGACGTATATTAGTGCCGTACAATTGACTGGACTGATTAGCCAAACGACTGGGTAAGTTCGTATAGCCAATAATGGTGACACCATGTTTGACCACTACTTTATCTTTCGTTGTCAATGCACAGTTACCCCCTTGTTCAGCGGCCAAATCAACAATAACGCTTCCTGGTTTCATGGATTCCACCATGCCGGCAGTAATCAATTCCGGCGCCGGTTTTCCGGGAATCAATGCGGTGGTGATAATAATATCGACTTCCATAGCCTGGCGGGCAAACAAAGCCATTTCGGCTTCGATAAATTCCTTTGACATGGTTTTGGCATAACCGCCAGAGCCTGTACCTTCTTCTTCAAATTCCAGCATCAAAAATTCAGCATCCATGCTTTCAATCTGTTCTTTAACTTCAGGGCGGGTATCGAAAGCTCTGACGATAGCACCCATACTTTTGGCGGCGCCAATAGCGGCAAGCCCTGCAACTCCAGCACCGATAACCAGAACTTTGGCTGGGGGAACTTTGCCGGCGGCAGTGATTTGACCGGTAAAAAAACGACCAAAATGCTGGGCGGCTTCAACAATAGCTCGGTAACCGGCAATATTGGCCATTGAACTCAAAGCATCCATTTTTTGCGCTCTGGACATGCGTGGAATACTATCCATAGCGAGAACAGTCACTTTTTTGTCCGCCAGTCGCTGCATTAATTCCTTATTTTGTGCCGGCCAGATAAAACTGATCAGGGTCTGACCTTCCTGCATCAGTTCGGCCTCATTTATGGCCAGTTTCGGATGTCTTTCGGGCGCCCTGACTTTTATGATAATATCAGAAGTTTTCCATAACGATTTGGCATTTTCCACGATTTTGACGCCGATTTCCCGATAGGCTTCATCGGTGATATCGGCGGCAAGTCCGGCGCCGCTTTCGATACTGACTTCAAATCCCAGTTTAATGATTTTTTCAGCGGCTTCCGGCGTTGTGGCTACTCTTTTTTCACCTTCGTGTATTTCCTTAGGTATTCCGATTTTCATACGTTCTCCTGAAATGATTGAGGATTAAAAGTGAGAACTGCAAGATTTTTCTAGATTTAATGAGTATTATTAGAAAAACCCAAGCCTGAGGATATGAGATTGATGTTTTTTTTTCAATTGTTTTCTAAGTTATTGTTAATTTAATATAGACTGCTAAGATTACACAAAGAAAGTAAGGAATTACATTTAGGATAATAACGCTTATGAGAATCCTTGTTGTTGATGACAGTAAAGCAATAAGACAATTAGTGGCAGAATGCGTAAAAAGCATGGGTCATGAAGTTGTTTTTGCAGAGAATGGTTGCGAATCTCTGGAGTTTGTTAAACAGAACCGTGTTGATTTAATTTTAATGGATGTCGAAATGCCTGACATGAATGGTCTGGACGCGACCAAAGCAATTCGGGATTTAAAACAGGATGACTGGTTCCCCATTATTTTTCTGACAACACGGGTAGATGATGACGCTTTTACTGACGGTATTTTGGCAGGCGGTGATGCCTATTTGCCAAAACCGCTTAACCCTTTGCGCCTTCAGTTGACTATTGTTGCCATGGAACGCATTTATTCTATACGGCAAAAGTTATTAAAAGCTCAGCAGCAATTACTTGTGGTCAATAAGGAACTAAAAAAACTGTCATTGTTTGATCAATTAACAGGATTGGCTAATCGGAGAAATTTTGACCAGACCTTATTTAAGCAATATGGTCTGGCAACAAGGAATAAGTCGCCTTTGTCGGTGATTATCTGTGATATTGATTATTTTAAAATTTACAATGACAGTTATGGGCATCAACAGGGTGATGAATGTCTGACGGTTGTGGCGCAAACAATTGCCTCGGTTTTAAAACGACCTACAGATCTGGCCTGTCGCTATGGCGGTGAAGAGTTTACCATTATTTTACCCGATACCAACTTACAAGGGGGACGGAATGTTGCGGAAACAATACGCTTGGCCGTGCTGGAAAAAAACATTCCTCATGATGGTTCAAAAGTAATGCCTTGTATCACTTTAAGTCTGGGAGTCGCCACCTATAATGGACAGTTTAAAACTGATGAAGCCATTACCAAAGCGGCTGATGATGCACTTTACCGGGCCAAGGAACATGGTCGCAACCGGGTTGAATTTACATAGGCTGAGAGGGTGGACGGGTATCGCGCCAAAGATTTTATTGAAACCCGTGAAGGTCTTGTTTTTGCTGTTGTTGCAGACGCAACAGAAGCAAACAAGGTTTTATGCTTTTTAAGATATGTGTATGAGCAAGGTCAATGGCGAAAACTCTCAACAGAACAGGCCAATAATTTGTTGGCTGAACAGTATCCTCAATATCTGCATTATTCAACCATACTGGATGCAAAATTACATGCCGTTGCAATTAGTGATATTGCGAAACATCACCAACCTCAATGTCGGTTAGCCACCTTGCTCAACAATAAAGCGAAAGATTATGTTGAGCGAGATGTGCAGATGCTTTGTGATTATTTCAGCCGGAATGGTTTGTCGCTGGAGAATGTCGGGGTTACAGGTTCTTTGCTGATTGGCGCACAAAATTTAGCCTCTGATATTGATCTGGTTTTTTATGGCCGGAGCGTTTTTCATCACGCCAGAGCCATTGTTTCAATATTAATTAGCCAAGGTGTTTGTCAGCCGTTGACTGATGATTGTTGGCTGGAATCCTATCAAAGACGGGATTGTGAATTGACGCTTGCTGAATATGTCTGGCATGAACAGCGGAAATTTAACAAAATAATGGTCAATCAACGCAAAGTTGATTTAAATATGATTACTGATGATAGCTATCAAGATAATGAAAAAAACACAAAGTTAGGCATGATTACTATTCAAGCTCGGGTTGAGGATGATTTCTGTGGTTTTGATTATCCGGCGGTATTTTTAATCGAAGATGATAATATTCAGACTGTTGTCTGTTTTACAGCAACTTATACCGGACAGGCTAAGACGGGTGAAATAATTGAAGTGTCAGGACAATTGGAACAATCGGCCAATGCTAAAAAACGGATTATCGTTGGTTCAACCCGGGAGGCTCGCGGTGAATATATTAAGGTCTTAAGGGTTGATTAAATCTTCTTTTTTACCTGAATTTTCCGCCGTAATTTTTGATATGGATGGTTTGGTGCTGGATACCGAAAGTAGTTATTTTATTGCCTGGCAAAAGGCTGCTCAGGCAATGGGCTATGAACTCAGTGAAGATTTTTGTCGGTCATTGTCAGGATTGCATTATCAAGCGGTCGAACAACGAATACAGGCTCATTGCGGAACATTATTCAATTGTCATGAATTTGCTCGTCTGAGTGGAATTTATTGGCGTGAAACCGTTATGCAGCAGGGAATTTCTGTTAAAAAAGGTTTTTTTTCGATACATGCCGCTATACAGAAACGACAAATTCCTTATTGTTTAGCCACGAACAGTCGTAAAAACAATACTCAGGAATGTTTACGGTTTGCCGGACTGGAAAAAACTTTTACAGTCATCGTCAGCCGTGATTGCGTAACCAAAGGCAAACCATCACCGGAAATTTTTTTTAAGGCTGCAGAATTATTGACAGTACCTATTTCAGAATGCCTGATTCTTGAAGATTCGGCTATCGGTATAGAAGCTGCCATGCAAACACCGGCATACCCAATTTACATCCCTTCTGAGGCGACGTTTGATCAAGATGTGGCGACAAAAGCCGCTTTTGTCTGTAATGATTTACAAATGCTGGCTGAAATGATCATGCTGGTATCCTGAGATCGTGTATAATAGGCTCGTTTAGGTTTTATGAATTAAATTACCGATAACGCTTAAAAGACCAATTCTGGTTTTCTTTTCCACTGACTAATTGTTTCCTTTCTTTTACCAAAAAGCCTTGAAAGATCAACACAAAAAAGTCTCGGTTATTGCGCCGGCAAGACTCCATATGGGATTTATTGATTTAAGCGGTTCTTTAGGGCGTCACTTTGGCAGTATCGGGGTGGCTCTTAACGAAATAAATACACGTTTGACTTTACGGGCGGCCAAGCAGCTGCATGTAAGCGGATCGGCCGCCCAGCGGGCAATAAAATGTACACAAACTTTGTGCAATATACTGAATGTATCAGATCAACTTGAGATTGATATTGTCTCAGCAATTCCTGAACATATTGGTCTGGGTTCTGGTACGCAGATGTCGCTGGCTATTGGCGCAGCGCTGAACAGATTTTACGGATTGGGGTTAACTATCAGGGAAATTGCACAGTTAACCGATAGAGGGGTGCGTTCCGGTATCGGTATCGGGGTTTTTGAACAGGGTGGACTGGTTGTGGATGGCGGTCGGGGAAAACATACTCAAACACCACCGATGATTGTACATATGGATATTCCTGAACATTGGCGATTTATATTGGTATTCGATGAACGTGGACAAGGTTTGCACGGTAAGCAGGAAGTCAACGCGTTTAAAAAATTACCACCTTTTTCACATCAGGAAGCGGCACGGTTATGTTATTTGCTTTTAATGCAAGGTTTGCCGGCAATAGCTGAACAGGAAATTGCTGTATTCGGGGATGTGATTACTCAATTGCAACGCTCGGTCGGCGAACATTTTGCCTCTGTTCAAGGCGGTGTTTTTACCAGTTCTGAAGTGGCGGATGCAATGAATTGGCTGGAGTTGCAGGGTGCTGTCGCCATTGGACAGACTTCATGGGGACCTACGGGTTTTTGTGCAATTGAAAACCCGGAACGAGCTGAATATTTACTACAGCAGTTGCAACAGCGCTATACGGGAACCTCGAATTTAAGTTTTATTGTTGCCAGCGCCCGTAATAGCCAGGCAAATGTTCTATTGGAATAGAGGTGAATGAACGATTAGGCAAAATACTGGTTATTGCTAAATCCGGGAGAATGCTGACGCAGTTTTTGACCGATGCGGGAATTGAAGTTGTGGTGATTGATTGTTTTGCTGATCTTGATACTCGTGAATTGGCAAGTGATTTCATTCAAGTTTCTTCATTGTCACTGGAAAATATAACCAATCCGGTTAAAACACTACAGAGCCGGCATCAGCTGAATTATGTTATTTATGGTAGTGGTTTTGAAAAACACTGTGACAGCGTGCGGTTTTTAGAAAACTGTCTGACATTGTTGGGAAATGATAGCGTTACTTTTTGTGCGCTTCAGAATAAAACGGATTTTTTTAAGCAGCTGGAGATATTATCTATTTATTATCCTGATATCGCCTTTTCGGAGCCACTTGAGAAAAGTGGATGGTTGACGAAACCATTGCAAGGGGAGGGCGGTGTGGATATTAACCGGTGTTTGGCGGGAGAAAATCCTGCCCAGCAGGTATATTGGCAGCGCTACATAGAGGGTGAACCCCTGTCAGTTTTATTTGTGGCTGACACGCGTAAGGTTTGCATTGTGGGTTTTCAGCGCCAGTTGTTGGGGAATGACCTTCCAGAACAGGAGTTTATTTTTTCCGGGGTGATCAGTCAAAGGAAATTGCCAGCTGTATACGCTAGCCTGATAATTGACTGGGTGACTAAACTGGCTACTTATTATCAATTAAAAGGATTGAACAGTCTGGATTTTGTTTTCCAGGGAGAGCGCTGTTATGTGCTTGAGATCAATGCCAGACCAACAGCCAGCTTGCAATTATATGACGTCTCTGTAATAAATGCCCATCTAGCAGCCTGCCTAGGTAAATTATACGACGGTGTTGGTTATTCGGCTGTTGTTTGTGCTTATAAAATAGTTTTTGCGACATCTGAATTTCAGATCAGAGCTGGTATGGAATGGCCTGATTGGGTTATGGATCGGCCTGCCGCCGGTTCAATAATTGGCAAAGGCCAACCTATATGCAGTATTATTGCTCGCGGAAAAAATGTACAGCAAGTTATGGACAAGTTGCATTTTAAACAGCATAAGATCGAATATTTTTTACAAACAGGTAGTTAAAATCATGCAATACACAGCAAGTGTAAATAAACTGACTCAACCATTGGTTCAGGAACTGGTTGATAATGCAGACAAGTTAAGACTCAATGTGCAAAAACTGGAAAATGGTTGCACTGTTATTGACGCCGGCATTCATGTACCCGGCGGTTTGGAAGCCGGGCGAATTATTACTGAAATCTGTCTGGGGGGTATGGGAACGGTATCTCTTTCGCAAAGCCCTTATACTGAAAACTGGCCGTTAACCGTTAATGTGCATACCAGTAATCCGGTTTTAGCTTGCCTGGGGAGTCAGTATGCCGGCTGGAGTTTATCTCATGAAAAATATTATGCTTTGGGTTCGGGGCCTGCGCGTGCAATGGCAACAAAAATCAAGGATGGTGAAACAGCTCCGGTAGAGGAGCTGTATACAGAACTGGATTATCGCGATAGTGCTGAACAGGTCGCCCTGGTAATCGAAAACGACGCTGTTCCACCATTGGAAATCGTTGAAAAGGTTGCTTCAGCTTGTGGAATTTCAGCAGATAAACTCACCATTATTGTGACACCAACCAGCAGTCTTGCAGGTTGTGTACAGGTCGTAGGACGTGTTCTGGAAGTAGCCATGCATAAGGCTCATGAGTTGCATTTCCCGCTGGAAAATATTATTGACGGTAGCGGCAGTGCTCCACTTTGCCCTCCGCATCCAGATTTTGTTAAAGCCATGGGCCGCACCAATGATGCCATTTTATTTGCCGGACAGGTACATATTTTTGTCAAAGGCAGCGATGAAGAGGCGGAAAAACTAGCCAAGGAATTGCCGAGTTCAACCTCTAAAGATTATGGCAAGCCATTCGCAGAAATTTTTAAAGCCTGTAACTATGACTTCTTTAAAATTGACGGTATGCTGTTCAGTCCGGCCAGTGTCATCGTGACCGCCGTGGAGTCAGGCAATAGTTTCCGGGCGGGTAAATTGGATAATGAATTATTGAATCAGTCGTTTAGTGGCTAATAGCTGAATGGGACGCATAGCAATTTTTACAGATGACCCGGGTTGGCACGGTAAGCAATTGCGCCTGGCGTTTGCCAGCAGAGGGTATACCGGGGAATATATTTCATTAACCGAATGTCGTATTCAACTTCAAGTGAATAAATCTCTGCCAGTGTTAATTCCCGGATTCGATAAAGCCATGCCTGATGCGGCTTTTGTACGAGGTGTGCCCGGTGGTTCGCTGGAAGAGGTGGTGTTTTATCTGGATATTTTGCATGCCTTAAAGATAGCCGGTATTCCTGTGTACAATAATGGTCGAGCGGTTGAAAGGAGCGTTGATAAGGGCATGACCAGTTTTTTACTGAATCATGCCGGCTTGCCAACACCCCAGACCTGGGTACTTAGAGAGCGCACGGAAGCTTTGCTGATTGCTGAACGTGAATTAAAAGCCGGCAATCTTTTGATTAGCAAGCCATTATTTGGCTCTCAGGGGGAAGGAATCCGGCGAATTGAAAAAATGACCGATCTGTTTTGGTTGACCAGCAGCCGGGGTATTTATTATTTACAGCGATTTGTTCACTGTGAAGGCAGTGGCTTTTCCGATATTCGGGTTTTTGTTGTTAATGGTAAAGCGGTGGCGGCGATGCGCAGGCTTGGAAAATCCTGGTTGAATAATGTTGCCCGTGGCGCTTCTTGTGAACCTGTCGAACTGACAACGGAGTTGACAAGTCTGGCTATCAAAGCGACTGCAGCTTTGCAAATGGATTATGCTGGGGTCGATATTATTAGAGATAATAATGGACATTATTATATTATTGAAGTTAACAGTATTCCGGCATGGAAAGGACTGGAAGGCGTTTGTTGTATAAATATTGCTGAATATCTGGCGGATGATCTTATTAGTCGTTATCTTGGCTGTAATGCGGCCAGGTTGTATGCAGAGATTTTGTCATGACGCGGCAACAACTTATTGATCTTTATGAACAAGCGTGTGAAGTTGAATTGCAGGCGTTTAAGCCCGGCAATGTCAGTGTTTATAATGATGGCCATGAGATGACAGTTGATGATTTTAGAATCAGCTATAACGTTAGTTCTTTTCCCATTACCAATCCAGATTATTCTCTAGGTGAAAAGATCTATTATGCTGTAAAGGCAACACATGAAGCTGTAGGCTGTAACACCAATCTTGGTATAATCCTCCTTTGTGCTCCCTTGCTACAAGTGGCAACGGATTTAACAAGTGGGCAATCTTTACGTGATGCCCTGAAATTATTACTTGATAATAGCCGCTGTAAAGATGCGGATTGGGTTTTTAAGGCGATTACACTGGCATCTCCCGGTGGACTCGGAAACTCAGACACTGAAGATGTTAAACAGCAAGCTACGGTGACATTGATCGAGGCTATGAAAATAGCCGCTCATAAAGATCGAATTGCCTATCAGTTTTCATCTTGTTACAAAGATATTTTTGAATTTACATTTTTCGTGTATAATTCTAGTTTCGCAAAATTTGGTGATCGGAACTGGGCTGCTTTATCTGTGTTTTCAGCTCTGCTTTCGCGCTATCCTGACAGTCATATTGAGCGAAAATATGGTACGCAGTACTCAGATTGGGTCGCTGAGCAAATGACTAAAGTTCATAATGCATTGACTACGGCTGATAATCCTGAATTGCTGATCCCTATGCTGCATAGCATTGATCAGGCGTTTAAAGGAAAAGCCATCAATCCGGGTACGACTGCCGATATGACAGTGGCAACTGTACTGGTATGTTTATTGGAGCAGTTGGTCAATAGAGAAATCTATTGATTGGGCATAAACGGATTTGCCAATATAAAGGCATCATAGATGCCGATTTTTTGATTCATCCTTATACATAATTATTTATTCTTTTGGAGAGAAAAGTAAAATGGCTAAAATCAACAATTTACGTGTTGGCGAGTCTTTAGTTGGCGAAGGTAACGAAGTTGCTCATATTGATTTAATGATCGGACCTCGTGGTTCAGCGGCTGAGTCTGCATTTGCAAACTGTTTAACCAATAACAAAGATGGTTTCTCTAGCCTGTTGGCTGTTGTTGCTCCTAACCTGATGGTTAAACCCGCAACTGTTATGTTCAACAAAGTAACCATTAAAGGATCCAAGCAAGCTGTGCAAATGTTCGGTCCTGCTCAACGCGGTGTAGCGATGGCTGTTGCTGATTGTGTTGAAAACGGTACAATTCCAGCTGACGAAGCTGATGACCTGTTCGTATCTGTAGGTGTTTTTATTCATTGGTTGGCTGATGATGATGCGAAAATTCAACAATACAACTATGAAGCGACTAAAGAAGCACTGGAACGTGCTGTAGCAGGATCTCCTACTGCTGCTGAAGTTGTGGCCGGTAAAGCGACTGCTGAGCATCCATTCGCTGCAAACTAAGTTTTCTTGTAACTACTCAGCGTAAATTAATTGAACGAAAAGGATTCAATAGCAGTTGCTTGAGGAAGAAATTCGATGTGACATGGAAGTTACATCCAAGCCAACGTCGAGATATTTACGGCGTCTTCAGGAGTAAATGTGAGTAGTTTTAGGTTTTCTTAAGTTTTACAGAAAATAAAAAATACCCCGAAAGCCGGGGTATTTTTTTGTCTGAAAGTTTTTTCTTATCGGGATTAATTTAAAAATAGGATTCTAATTTTCCACGACGACGCACATCTAGGGTTGCACAATGAAAAGAACCGCCAAATGGAGCATAATGGAGAAAGGAACAGGTAATAGGTTCGAAACCCCAGGACTTTAATGCTTTAATCATGCCCTTATGGTGTTTATCGACAATTACCCGCTTTTCATCAAGAGAAAGAACATTCATGCTCAGCCATTTTCCACACATAGACACTAAGTTTAACAGTTTACCTTCAATAGGATCCGGTTCCGGGGCTTTTAGAATATCCCATGAACGGAACATCTCCGGTAATTTGCTTTCATCAAGATACTCGGGATTGATTAATAATTTCCCCGGAGCCAGAGGCATGAAGGTGGTATCTATATGCATGGGTTGACGGCAGCGTTGTTCAATCATGTGAATGCGATATTCATCGCCCAGGTGACGACGTAACCAGTCAATTCCCATTTCATTGGTGACATTGCTTCGAATAACAAACAAATCACGACCACAACGCATGAAGTCAGCCGCATCAAATACGGGTTCAAATTCATTGACTACATAACTGAGTGATTCATTATCTTCGGGAATTTTATAATCATAATTGTACAACTCATCAGTGAGCTGGGGATGTGGTGCCGCTGTCCAGCGCGCGCCTGCGCGAAAATACTCTTTTAACAAAGGTCGGTATGAGTGGGTCTCAAAATAACGACAGCGCCAAGCCATTGGCGTCTCGATAATTTCATTACCCACTACTAATATACTGTCCCGGGGACAGGCATTGGCGAAACCATGCGTTTTCCACTGAGGTGTACGATAACGGGCTGTATGTTTCACTGCCTCTGGTCTGCGTACAGTAACCCCTTCCGATTCGAGTAATTCAATAAATTGTTCCAGTTCTTCCTGAGCAGGCTCTGTCAGAATGCGTGGATAACGGAGACCACTGACCAAACTCATTATCTTGGCAGTAATACCGGGAACATTACCGGTAACGACAATATGACTGTCTGGAATACAGACATTGTCCAGTCTTCCAACGACAACCTCCTCAAGAGGATCCCATTCGTTATATGAATTAACCGGACAAGGTTGAAATGATGTCGGTTCCGCCTGTATTGCAGGTTCTTGAATGATTATTTCTTGTTCACTAGTATCCATTTTTTACGTTATTTTATTATTTTGAAATCAGAATTTTATGTTGTAGCTGATATTGCCAACGTTTTGCTTTGCTATTTTCAATAGCCGTATATTATTTCAAC
>CAYNIU010000019.1:0-27444 GCA_964397365.1 uncultured Methylomarinum sp.
GTACCGGGGTATCGGATAAGGTGATTTTACGCATCGGCACCTGTATATCAGGACGGCTCCCCTGAATATAGATTTTTTCGGATGCCGGATAGGTATCAATTCTCATACTGCTACCGGTATCGGCAGTAATATCTTTACGGACAGCGCTCATGCTTACTCCTAAGTTCAATAAATCTCAAGCGCAGGGAAGATCTTGGCTTTCCTACGCCGGTGTTAGCCGGATCAGGTTCAAAGGGTTTGTCTCAGCTTTCTTTTGGTCACCCCAGAAAGCACCCCCAGCCTTGCGGATAGCGTTCTAAAGTAAAGGATAATGACCTGAATTGCAAGTTTACAATGACTGGCCTTCCAATTAATTCCCTTATAAAATAAAGTGTTTTTAGGAGGCCTCATTTATTCGCCTATCAACCCAAAAAACAGATTTGAAAAAGTTGTAACAATACTGTCATATTTCTGTAACATTGGTCATAATGCGCATCTGAAATTATCCTCTAATCCTACAGTGAGTTTTCCATGAATTCAGAAGATGTTGTTTTAACCAATAACCGCTCGATCTACAGTCATGACATTTTTAAAGCATCCTGTGCTTTTTTATTCATTCTGATTGTTGGCTATTACGTTTCTTCTTTTATTATTCCTGATAACGGCAACCATATACTGATTACAGCAGCCGTTATCGGCGCATATATGGCTCTGAATATCGGCGCTAATGACGTTGCCAACAATGTTGGCCCTGCCGTAGGAGCCAAGGCCGTGTCAATGCTTGGCGCCATTATAATAGCCGCTGTTTTTGAAGCCTCAGGGGCTATTATTGCCGGCGGCGATGTGGTCAGCACCATCAAAAAGGGTATTATTGACCCTTCCTTGATCAATGACGCCAATACTTTCATTTGGTTAATGATGGCGGCTCTGTTAGCCGCCGCCATCTGGTTAAATATCGCTACTGCGCTTAATGCCCCGGTTTCAACCACGCATTCCATAGTTGGCGGGGTGCTAGGCGCCGGTATTGCAGCGGACGGTTTGGGGATCGCCAACTGGCTGGTATTTGGTAAAATTGCCGCCAGTTGGGTTATTTCACCTTTGTTAGGCGGTATTATTGCGGCATCATTTCTGTATTTGATAAAACGCACTATTACCTATCAGCAAAACAAGCTTGCCGCCTCTAATAAAATTGTCCCCTGGCTGATCGCTATCATGACCTGGGCCTTTTCCACTTATATTTTGTTAAAAGGATTCAAGAAAATCTGGAAGGTGGATATTCTGACTGCCGGTAGTATCGGACTGATAATTGCGATTGCAGCATTTTTTCTGGTAGCACCAGTCATCAGAAAAGCCGCATTGAATCTTGAAAACAATAAAACCAGCGTCAATACCTTGTTTACTGTTCCTTTAATCTGTTCAGCCGCTTTATTGAGCTTTGCCCATGGCGCCAACGATGTGGCTAATGCAGTCGGCCCTCTGGCCGCTATCAATGATGCTGTTTTCAGTGGTGGTATAACAAAAAAAGCGTCAATTCCTCTATGGATCATGGTAGTCGGCGCATTGGGAATTTCGGCAGGACTGGCGCTCTACGGCCCTAAGCTGATTCGTACTGTAGGCACAGAAATTACTGAACTAGATAAAATACGGGCATTTTGCGTAGCAATGGCCGCTTCCATTACGGTAATTATTGCCAGCCAGCTGGGCCTTCCGGTCAGCTCTACTCATACTGCTGTCGGCGCTATCTTTGGTGTCGGCTTTTTAAGAGAATATTTAAAACATAGCAATGCCAAAAGACTTGCTGAAATTCGGAATCATCATGAACATCATGATCCTGAAAAAGTGGATCTGTTATTACAGAAGTTTGAGGCGGCAACTATTGAAGAAAAAGCCAACATACTTAAGGCTTTAAAAGCCCAAAAAACATCCACACCATTGACGCGCAAAGAACGAAAAAGCTTAAAAAAAGTATACCGACAGGAACTGGTTAAACGTTCCCATTTATATAAAATTGCTGCGGCCTGGATTATTACAGTACCCTTATCAGGTCTGTTAGCCGGTTTGCTCTATTTTACTATTCGCGGTTTCATGCTGCCTTAGTCAGGAAAATTTTCTGGGAAAATCTTTTTGACCCGTAACAGCATCGAAGCAACCAACCAGGAAGTCCTTATCACTTCGCGTGGCTAAAACAGACAATGTCTCTTTGAACTGAGTCACCAGGTGAATTTTGTAGCATGATAAGTATAATTATCGTAACAATGATTTTTCCCATAGATAATGTTAATATTCAACACATTGGATACTTTACTTGCAAAACCCGATGCCAACCGCCACTACAGCGCCACAAAAAACGGCTTTAGAATTCAAAAGCACTTCCCTGAATGTGCCTGTTCTGATGTTGATCAATAATAATATTGCGCACATTGAACACCAGTTAAAAGAAAAAATTTCCCAAGCTCCTGAGTTTTTTAAAAATTCGCCCTTATTAGTCGATTTACAGGAATTAAATGCAAACGACCTGGCGATTGATATACAACTTGTCATGCAAGTACTGAATAAACATCAGTTTTTACCCATTGGTATTCGCGGTGGGACAGAAAGCCAAAATCAGCAGGCTATTAATTTACATATTCCCGTTCTTTCAAAACATTCTTCACAATCAGCAACGGAGCGCTCTAAACAATCATTGAAAACCATTACTTCTGAAGCATCTCAAGAGAAAACTGACAACACTGTACAACAAATTGAAAACAAACTGATAACGCAACCAGTGCGTTCAGGACAAAGAGTTTACGCCCATGGCGATTTGATCGTAACGGCAACAGTCAGCGCGGGCGCCGAAATTATGGCTGAAGGTAATATTCATGTGTATGGTTCGCTGAGAGGCCGAGCGTTGGCCGGCGTACAGGGAAACACGAAAACGTGTATTTTCTGTTCAGACCTGCAGGCAGAACTGATTTCGATAGCTGGAAATTATAAAATCAGTGATGAAATCAATGAATCTATTCGCAAACAACCCGTACAAATTTGTCTGCAAGAGCAGACTCTCATTATCAAGCAAATTTAAACCTTTTTGGAGGAATAAACATTGGCCAGAATTATCGTCGTAACATCAGGAAAAGGCGGCGTTGGAAAAACGACAACTAGTGCCGCAATTGCTATGGGACTGGCAAAAAAAGGGCACAGAACCGCGGTCATTGACTTTGATGTCGGCTTACGCAACCTGGATCTGATCATGGGCTGTGAACGACGTGTAGTATATGATTTTATTAATGTCATTAATAATGAAGCAACATTAAACCAGGCGTTAATCAAGGATAAACGCTGTAATCAGTTGTATATCTTGCCGGCCTCGCAGACCCGGGATAAAGAGGCTTTGACCGAGGAGGGGGTGAGCCGTATTCTGGAAGAACTTGCTAAAGACTTTAAATATATTGTTTGTGATTCTCCGGCGGGTATTGAACGCGGCGCCAACCTGGCCATGTATTTTGCCGATGATGCTTTTGTCGTCACTAATCCTGAAGTTTCTTCGGTAAGGGATTCAGACCGTATGCTGGGTATTTTGGCAAGCAAATCACGCCGGGCTGAAAATGGCGAAGAACCCATTAAGGAATACTTGTTGTTATCGAGATATTCCCCAAACCGCGTCAAACTGGGTGAAATGTTAAGTGTTGATGATGTTCAGGATATTTTATCTATGCATTTACTGGGGGTTATTCCTGAATCTCAATCCGTTCTGAATGCATCGAATGCCGGTATTCCGGTAATTCTGGATGAACAAAGCGATGCTGGACAAGCCTATGCTGATATAGTGGCTCGTTATCTGGGTGAAAACAAGCCACATCGTTTTATTGATGAAGAAAAAAAGGGATTGTTTGGTAAGCTGTTCAGGAGTAAATAATGAGTCTGTTAGATTATTTCAAGTCCACCAAACCCAGTTCAGCTTCAATTGCCAAAGAGCGATTACAGATTTTAGTTGCCCACGAAAGGGCAACGCGTAACCAGCCCTCTTATTTACCGCAATTACAAAAAGAACTGCTGGCTGTAATACAAAAATATGTTCATGTTGATGATGATGCCATCTCTGTTAATTTTGAACAGGATGACGACCAGGAAACCTTAGAGCTCAATATTGTCCTTCCCGAAGAGCAGAGCCGTTAACACTGATTTTAAATTTAACCTTAATGAGGAAATATGATGACTGATATAATAATTGGTGAAGCCGCCGGTAAAATCTGGAAATACCTGAATAAAAACGGTGAGGCCAGTGTTTCAAAAATAACCAAGGAAACAGGGCTGGCCAGAAATGATGTTCAACGAGCTATTGGCTGGTTATCCAAAGAAGAAAAATTAAACTTTGAAATAAACGGCAGAACAGAAATCCTTTCTCTTAAAGAATAGTTATACTGCTTATAACGCCAACAAACAGCCGCTTTTATGGAGTGTTTGTTGGCTTTTATGACAACAAACACCTTACATCAAAAAGATTGTCGCCAATCCCAAAAAGGCCATAAAACCAACCACATCGGTCACAGTTGTTAACAAGACCCCGCCTGCCAACGCCGGATCAATCCCTATTCTATCCAGAATAACCGGAATACTGGCTCCAGCCAAAGCCGCACAGACTAAATTGATTACCATGGCAGCACCAAGCAATATTCCAATACTTAAACTTTGGAACCAGATCCCGCCGATGGCCGCCACGACCACCGCCCATATCAAGCCATTTACTGTTCCAACAGCTAATTCTTTAATCATCAGGCGACTGGCATTGGCACCACTAATTTGTCGCAATGCCAAACCGCGAACCACCAGGGTTAAAGTCTGACTTCCGGCAATACCGCCCATACTGGCGACAATAGGCATCAACACTGCAAGCGCAACAATTTCTGCCAACGTCGCTTCAAACAGGCCGATTACCCAAGAAGCCAAAAATGCTGTAAACAGGTTGACTCCCAGCCATACAGCCCTTCTTTTGGCGCTGACCATGACTGGAGCATACATATCCTGTTCTTCATCCAGCCCCGCCATGCTCATGATCGAATGATCGGCTTCTTCCCTGATAATATCGACTACATCATCAATTGTTATACGCCCCATCAGGCGTCCGTTTTCCATAACTACCGGCGCAGACAACATATCCCGTTGTTCAAATAATACAGCCACATCATGGGCATGCATCTGGTAAGGAATAGTCGTGGCATTACTGTCCATCAAGGCAGAAACCTTGCTGTTGCCATCATGGGTTAACAGTACATTTAACGATAATATCCCCTGCACATGATCGCTGCGATCCACTACAATCAAATTATCGGTTGCCGGTGGCATTTCACCACGTTGACGCAAATAGCGTAAGACCACATCCAGGGTAACGTCGGCACGAATAGTCAACACATCAAGCGACATTAATCCGCCGGCTGAATGGTCATCATAAGCCAAGGCTGACTCCAGTCGGTTGCGCTCAGATACCCCCATAGACTCCATAACCTGAGACAACAACGGCTCTGACAACACATGTAGCAAATCGACCATGTCATCTGATTCCAAATTTTCTGCCGCCTTAATTAAATCCTTTCGGTCGGTAATTTTAAGTAGTCCCTCGCCAACTTCAGCATTGACTCTGACTAAAATCTCACCCATTACATTGGGCGGGATAACATTCCATATCAGCGCTCTTTGTTCAACCTCCAGAGACTCAAGAATATGTGCAGTTTCGGCCGGATAAAGAGAATGTATAAAGTTCCTGATCTCAAACTGGGAACCCTTATCCAGTACTTCTAAGGCACGTTCCAATAAGTTTTTTGATTCTTCTTGTTTTGCTGTAATTGGCATAGATAACGGGTTTTATATATTAGAAATTATATGTATTTATCGCTGTTTAACAACGGCATGGGTATGAGCCTATAGTCTTTTACACAGGAAAATGATATTGACCATCAATGTAGCTCACGATGGCGGACAATAACATTATGAGTGGAATGCTGGAAATGTTTTGCCAAAACATCTGCTAGATAAACCGATCGATGTCGTCCTCCAGTACAACCAAGAGCAACAGTCAAATAACTCCTGTTATCTGCTTCAAACCTCGGAGCCCAACGCTCAATGAAATTTCTGACATCCTGATAATATTGCTGCACAACTTCTTCATTTTGCAAAAAATCAATAACCCTGGAATTTTTTCCTGTCAAATCCCTCAATTCCGTCACCCAATAGGGATTTGGCAAACTCCGAGCATCAAATACAAAATCGGCATCCAACGGTATACCATGCTTAAAACCGAAAGACAAAAATTGAATGGCCATTTGTCTTTGCCCACTCTCTCCCAACTGGCTTTTCAGTATATCTCTTAACTGATGATATTGTGTATAACTGGTATCAATAACGATATCTGCACATTTTGCTACCGGCCTTAACATATCTTTTTCTATTTGCAGGGCCTCTATTAACGGCACGTTTAAATCAGTCAGCGGATGTCTTCGTCTGGTTTCACTATAGCGTTTTAACAGTATATTTTCTTCAGCCTGCATATACAGAACTTCACAGCTTATTCCTTGAGTTCTTATAAATTCAAGACTATCTGGAAAACAGCCAAGCTTTTCAGTCTGATTTCTGGCATCTATTCCAATTGCCGTTTTTGCATAGGTGTTTTTATCATCCAGCATCACATGCCGAATAAAGTCTTCCAGTAATGTAAACGGCAGATTATCAATGCAATAATAACCGCAATCCTCCAGAGTATCGAGTGCAATACTTTTTCCGGAGCCTGAAAGTCCGCTAACAATAAGAAGTCTCATAAATGTAGATAAGGAAGGTATAGCTAAAGGCTGCTAAAGTAACGTAATACATGCTTCGCAGCCGCGACTATGTGGAAAATTATACTTCTTTGCGTCGCTTTACCGGACAATTTTTCAAGTCGCCCCGTTTATCCGGGGTTGTGCTGGAACCATTTTATGATAATCACGGGACGCTTGAATATTTTATCCTGTATTTTTTGCTATCTGTGTCGGCTTAATTTTTCTTTGTGTTTGATAATTTGTCTGTCCAGTTTATCGACCATATTATCAATTGCCATATACATATCTTCCTGTGTATCTTCAGCAAACAGTTTAGCGCCGCTAACCTGTACAGTCGCTTCTGCTTTTTGCTCAAGTTTTTCGACGGTCAGGATGACATGAACATCGGTAACGTTATCAAAATGGCGTTTCAGTTTATTGATTTTTTCTTCGACATGCGTCCTTAATGAATCAGTTACTTCAACATGATGACCTGTGACACTTACTTGCATAGTTACTCCTGTTTATAAAAATATAGTTATACATAATATCAAGGAATGAGGGATTCAAATCCTGTATTTCCAGTATCGGTCGCTGAAGTTATCTCATGCTCCTTCCTTAATACAACCATCATTTTACCTCATTCCTAAAGAATTCTTTTTCTTTGACTGGATGAAGGAATTGACATGGATTCCCGATATTTGGCTATAGTTCTTCGGGCCACATTAATTCCTTTTTCCTTTAATAAATCCGTTATTTTACTGTCGCTTAACGGTTTAAGTGGTGTTTCATTGGCAATCAATTCCTTAATTAAGGCTCTAATCGCTGTTGCGGAACATTCTCCACCGGCATCAGTTGAAACATGACTGGAAAAAAAGTATTTAAATTCAATTATACCATTAGGCGTATGCATATATTTCTGCGTTGTGACTCTGGAAATTGTGGATTCATGCAGCTCCAGTTCTTCTGCAATATCCCTTAACACCATGGGTTTCATGGCGATCGCACCATGTTCAAAAAAGTCCACCTGTTTTTCCACGATACTTTTCGCCACTTTCAGCAAAGTTTCGTTCCGACTGTGTAAACTCTTGATAAACCAACGCGCCTCCTGTAAATGATCTTTCATGCTGACATTATCTTTACTGTTATCAGCTCGCTTGATCAGCGCTGAATATAATTGATTAACTCTCAGTTTTGGAGCAATATCGGGATTTAAATTAACCACCCATTGTCCCTTTGTTTTACTGACAAAAACATCCGGCACCACATATTCCGAATCATAGTTTTGTAAAAAAGCCCCGGGTTTAGGATCCATCGTTCTAATTAAGGCAATAACTTGTTTCAGTTGTTTTTCCGTCACCCCCAGTCGTTTCACCAACTTGCTCTGTTCGTGTGAAGCTAATAAATCAAGGTAACGGGTTACCAGTTCAATGGCCTCACGCTTAAAAGGTGTAGTTTCCGGTAATTGCAATAACTGGAGCCTTAAACAATCTCCCAAGTCCTGGGCCGCCACACCAATAGGATCAAAATTTTGCAGCCGATGAAGCACTGCTTCAACTTCATCTATTTCAAGTTCGTCTAATTGTTCCTGCAAACCTTGATAGATATCCTGCAAAGAAACACTCAAATAACCATCGTCATTAATTGAATCAATGATTGCAACAGCGATAGCATGATCTCTGTCTGAAATTGGAATCATTTCCAATTGCCACAGCAAATGATCCTGCAAGCTAACCGCTTTACTGCGAAAGCTGTCAAATTCAACCGTTTCAGTATTATCATTTCCTGACGGTTGAAAAGAGGCTTCGTAAATATCATCCCAACTACTGTCTACCGGTAATTCATCGGGTATTTCTGATTGCGATCCTTCACTGGTAATCTGGTCGCTATTATCAATTTTCTTTTCCACTCTTTCCTGACTGACGACTTCCTCTTCATCAATCTCAAGCATCATATTAGAGTCCAACGCCTGCTGAATCTCCTGTTGCAAATCCAGTGTCGAAAGTTGCAACAATTTTATCGCCTGCTGTAATTGCGGCGTCATTGTCAGACTTTGACCGATACGGAGTTGTAAAGACTGCTTCATTGATCAATACGTTTAATGACTATGAACATAATATCTACTTATTTCATAACAATGGACTTCATAAACTGAAATTATCGCCTAAATAGACTTTTCGCACTTCTTCATTAGCGACAATTTCCGCCGTAGTTCCATTAGCGATGACTTTACCGTTGTTAAGTATATAAGCACGATCACAGATTTCCAGTGTTGCTCTGACTTTATGTTCGGTAATCAATATACCAATACCCCGCTGTTTTAAATGGTCAATGATTTTTTGTAAATCAATCACCGAAATCGGATCAACCCCGGCAAAGGGTTCATCCAGTAAAATAAACTGCGGGTCTGTTGCCAAAGCCCGGGCAATTTCCACCCGACGCCGCTCCCCGCCAGACAATCCCAGCGCCAATTGATCCCGCAAATCAGTAATACTGAATTCTTCCAATAATTCTTCAATTAACAGTTCAGCCTGACCTGCCGTCAAGTCTGAACGAATTTGTAATACCGCACGTAAATTATCCACTACACTGAGCTTTCGGAAAACCGAGGGTTCCTGAGCCAAATATCCAACCCCCAACCGCGCCCGGCTATGCATAGGATGATGTGTGACCTGCAAATCGTCAATAAAAATATCACCGCTATCCGCTTGTATTAACCCAACCATCATATAGAAGCTGGTTGTTTTACCGGCGCCGTTTGGCCCTAGCAAGCCAACAACTTCACTGGTATTGACTTCAATACTGACTTCATCAACAACTCGTCGGTTATTATAAGTTTTGACCAGTTTTTCAGCGGACAACCGGGTCATTGGCTTGGCTCATCTTTTTTCTGTGGTTTGAAAACCGAATGAACACGTTTGGAAGCAGAAGACCTTTCACCCGCCTTTATCAGTGCATTTTTACTGTCATAACGAATCAATTCACTGGAAGATTTATTGCCACCCTGCCAGACAATGGCCTGTTTTTTTAAAATCAGCAAATTTTTATCCGGATAATATTCTCCAGTCAACGCTTCCCCCTTTATCTTGTCTTTTCCTTCTTCCGGTAATTGTTCAAATTTTGCCGGTTTGCCGGTAAAAACCAGTTTATCAATGGCGCCATTTTTTAAATAAACCACCAGTTTATCCGAATCCACTCTCAAAGTACCCTGAATAGTGACCACCTTACCGATATATACACTGGTCTGAGCCTTATCATTATAAGTTGCCGTATTTGAATCAATGGTTATCGGTTGCTCGGAATCGCTTTCCAAAGCCATTGCCCAGGAACTGCTCAACGCCAGACAATAAACTGTGATTTTAATTAACTTCATAGCGTCCTTTTATCTTCGACAACAAACGCAAATGAATAGGTTCGACAAAAGTTACTTTCATACCCGTTCCTATTGTTCTGTTTGGTGGGCTGATTATTTCCGTCCACTGATCTGTTTCTGCATAATTAGTCGGTAATTTAACCCGCAAGTCTGAAGTGTTTATAGTCAACGCCTTATTCACTTCTGAGGCTTCCCTATGAATATAAACTTTACCGTTTAATAACAGGTTTTCACCATCAGCCAGTAAAATACCGCTTTCTGCGCGAATAACCCAAGGTGGAATATCATTATTGAACAACGTCATCACCGGTTTATCCAAATGCGTGGTTCCATCACCGCTATAATGCGTCATGCTGTCGGCCAGCAACAAGTTTTTTTCCATACCGGCATCATCCATTTCTTTCTTACTATATCCGCTACTAAAATAGTCGACGCTGTTTTTCGCTACAACGGTTATTTTTTTCTCACCGCGTTCAACAATTTTTACCTGCCACCAAGATAACAAACCAACAACTGCAATAACAAAATAGATACGAAACTGTCGAAACATTATAAATATTTGTAACTAAATCTACGTAATCAATTGAATGAAAATCATTTAATATCAGTTGCTTGCATAAGAAGTATAGGTGACATGGCGGCATTCACGGCATCTTCTGAAATCACTAACTGATATTAAATACATATATAGCCGAGTAGTTACAAATATTTTTGCAATACCTTCTCAAAAGTCTCCTGCGCCTGCATAACCAGATCGCAAACATCCCTGACAGCTCCCTGCCCACCTTCAGATGGAGTACACCAGTCAGCATATTGTTTTACCGCGAAATTGGCATCCTTAACCGCTATGGCAAGGCCGACTTTAATCATTATCGGCAAATCCAGTAAATCATCGCCGACATAACCCACCTGTTCAGGTTTAATAGTCAGTTTATCCAGAATTTCATAAAATGCAGAAATTTTATCCTCATGACCTTGATAAACATACTCAATTCCTAAGCTTTTCATCCGTAAAGCAACCGAATTGGATTTTCGTCCTGAAATAATCGCGACTTCAACTCCTGTCTGCCTCAGTAATTTAATACCATGTCCATCACGAGCATGAAAACATTTATATTCTTTACCCTGGTCATCAAAAAACAATCTTCCATCAGTTAAAACTCCATCCACATCAAGAATCAATAATTTCAACTGCCTGGCTTGAGCCAGTATTTGTGGTGTAACCAAAATATCCCCTTGCCTTTCCCGTAAAATCACACTATTCCGGCACGCAATAAATCATGCATATTTAAAGCACCTAGTAACTGTTTGTGTTCATCAACAATAATCAAAGCATTAATTTTGTTCTTTTCCATAATCTGCATGGCTTCTGCCGCCAAAATTCCTTCATTAATCATTAAACATGGTGAAGTCATCACGGTGGACATGATGGTGCGATGAACATCAAGATTTTTCTCCAGCATACGCCGCAAATCACCATCAGTAAAAACGCCAATAACATGGCCACTATCATCCAGTACCGCGGTCATTCCCAACTTTTTCTCAGTCATTTCCAATAATACATCACAGACCAGGGCATTTACGCTGACAGCCGGCACTTCATCCCCGCAATGCATTAAATCGCTCACCTGCATTAATAAGCGTTTGCCCAGACTACCTCCCGGATGCGACAAAGCAAAATCATCACGGGTAAATCCTCGTGTTTCCAGCAATGACACAGCCAATGCATCTCCCATCACCAAAGCGGCTGTTGTGCTGGCAGTCGGCGCCAGCCCCAGGGGACAGGCTTCTTTCTGAACAGCAACATTGACATGAACTGTAGAAAATTTGGCCAAAGCCGATGCCGGATTACCCGTCATAGCGATCAATGGGACTCCCAGACGTTTGATAATCGGTAAAATAGTCAGTAGTTCTCCGGTTTCGCCGGAATTTGACAAGGCCAGCACGACATCCTGCCTGGTAATCATTCCCAAATCTCCATGACTGGCTTCACCGGGATGAACAAAAAAAGCGGGTGTTCCAGTGCTGGCCAGAGTAGCGGCTATTTTACCGCCGATATGCCCAGACTTCCCCATCCCAGTCACCACAACCCGTCCTTTACAATTCAACATTAAACGGCAGGCTTTGACAAATTGATCGTTAACCTGTTCAGTTAACGCCTCAATTGCCTGACGTTCAACATTGATAACCGCCAAGCCCAAAGATTTAATATTCTGATCATGCAGACTCATAGAGCAGTCATTGCACTTTGATAGACCACCCATTGATACCCGCAATACGCGATAACCAAACAGCCGCCTTCCAATCGGTTAATCATTCCCGAACGCTTTAAACCAAATCCTAAAACAAATAAAGCCAGCGTCAATCCCAACATGACAGGAAAATCCCGGGTCAACACACTGTCAGCAACCGAACCGGGCGCCAATAAACCTGGCAGAGAATAAACGGCCAGTAAATTATAGATATTGGAGCCAATCACATTACCTACGGCCAAATCGTCTTCTTGTTTTAAAACACTGGTAATTGATGCGGCCAATTCCGGCAAACTGGTTCCCAACGCCACTATAGTCAAACCAATCACCAAATCACTGACTCCGAATGATTCGGCAATATTGACAGCTGCCCAGACCAATGCTCTGGAACTCAATAATAATCCGGCAAGTCCCAGAGCAAAGAAAAGCCAGGCCTGCGGATTCAACATTTCTTCCGGTAATTCCTGTTCCAGTTCCTGTTCAAAAGCATCATCCTGAGGCTGGCCTTGTTTTGCTGCACGTACCAGCCAGATGATAAAAACCAACAGCATCAATAGCATTATCAATCCATCACTGATCGTTAAACCGTCAAATGCCAATAAATAACAAGCTACGCTGATTAATGCCAGAATCGGTAATTCTCTTTTTAGCAGACCGGAACTAAAGGCTAACGGAGAAATCAGCGCCGTACATCCCAGAATCAAACCAATATTGGCAATATTGGATCCAAGTGCATTACCCACCGCCAAACCGCTGTTACCTTGTAGTGAAGCAATAGCCGATACCAAAATCTCCGGCGCCGAAGTTCCCAAACCGACAATAGTCAAACCGATCAACAATGGAGGTATTCCCATATTCCGGGCAATAGAAGCCGTTCCTGTAATAAACTTGTCGGCCGAAAACACCAGCACCACCAAACCCAGTGCCAAAACAATAAAGTTGATCAACATATCTTTTTTTGGTTCAAAAATTGCGTATTATGGCACGATTAAAATGACATTTGTGTATGCATTTTATTTTCGCCGCCATTAAACGACTTTGATAATTTATACCAAGTCCATTTGTTATCCGCTCTGTGCGCTGTCTCCTGAGCAAACATTCTGCTTTCACTGTGATAATGAATTTTATCCCTATCCGGTATATTGTAAATATCCTTGTTTTATTTACAATAAATCTTTATTCCATTGACTTATCGGTCGTCAGTCATAGAGAATAGGCAGTTTTTCAACTGAAAATTTTTCACGACACAGGCGCATGAACAAAAGCTCAAGCTTACATGACAATCTTGTTTTGATAGAAAACCTGACTTTTTTCCGCGGCGCCCGAAAAATTTTCGACAATATCTCACTGGAAATTCAGCGTGGTAAAATCACTGCTATCATGGGACCCAGTGGAACCGGTAAAACAACATTATTAAAATTAATCGGCGGCCAGTTATATCCACATCAGGGCGCTATTATTGTTGATCAACAGGATGTCCACAAACTGAAAAGAGCCGATTTGTATACCTTACGCAAACGTATTGGCATGTTATTTCAAAGTGGCGCACTGTTAACGGATATGAATGTTTTCGATAATGTCGCTTTTCCCTTGCGTGAGCATACTCAGTTACCGGAATCCATGATTCGCACATTGGTGCTGATGAAACTTCAGGCCGTCGGTTTACGCGGCGCCCGGGAATTAATGCCCAGTGAATTGTCCGGTGGCATGGCACGAAGAGTAGCTTTGGCCAGAGCTATTGTTTTAGACCCAATGATGATTATGTATGATGAACCTTTCACGGGTCAGGATCCTATATCCCTGGGTTCTCTGGTACATTTAATCAAAACTTTAAACAGCACTTTAGGCTTGACCAGTATCGTTGTCTCGCATGACGTACAGGAAACGGCCGCAATCGCTGATTATATTTATGTCCTCTCAGGCGGTAAAGTCGTTGGACAGGGAACGCCAGAACAACTGCAACAATCCGATTCAGAATGGGTGCAACAATTTATGCAGGGAAAAGCCGATGGCCCGGTACATTTTCATTATCCGGCCACAGACTATCTTGAAGACCTGCTGACATTTAAAAATTGATACTATGATTCAATTTCTACAACAAATAGGTAAAGGTACTCGCCACAGCTTCGCTAAACTGGGACGGAGTACTTTTTTTCTGTTTCAGACTTTTGCCGGATTCAGCGATGTCATCCTTCGTCCCGGTCTGCTGCTTAAACAAATGTATTCAGTTGGTGTACTCTCATTTTTGATTATCAGTCTTTCCGGGTTATTTGTCGGCATGGTATTAGGTTTACAGGGCTATAATACCCTGTCTGATTTCGGCGCTGAAGAATCATTGGGTGTTATGATCGCCGCCTCTCTGGTCAGAGAACTGGGTCCTGTAGTGTCCGCTTTATTATTTGCCGGTCGCGCCGGCTCCGCTCTGGCTGCTGAAATCGGTTTGATGAAAGCCACCGAGCAACTGTCCGGTATGGAAATGATGGCGACAGATCCGGTTAAACGCATTATTTCACCACGATTTCTGGCCTGTTTACTGTCGATGCCTTTACTGGCCGCCATTTTCAGCAGTGTTGGGGTAATAGGAGGACATCTAGTCGGCGTTGGTATACTGGGTGTGGATGAAGGCTCTTACTGGTCGCAAATGCGGGCTAACATTGATTTTAATGAAGACATTATCAATGGCGTAATCAAAAGTGTTGTCTTCGGTTTCGTTGTCTCCTGGATTGCATTGTTTGAAGGTTACGATACTGTTCCCACATCCGAAGGCGTCAGCCGTGCAACGACACGTACCGTAGTCAATTCCGCCTTTGCCATTTTGGGTCTCGACTTTATTCTCACTGCACTCATGTTTGGAGATATTTAACATGCAGCACTCATATACTCAGGATACATTAGTTGGGCTTTTTGTCGCCTGTGGAATCGGCGCATTATTTTATATGGCCCTGCAAATCAGTAATTTGGGTTCTTACAGTAATAGCGATGACAGTTATACCATTACCGCACGTTTTGAAAATTCCGGAGGTCTTAAGGTTAAATCCCCCGTATCTGTGGCCGGTGTCAGAATTGGTCGTGTTTCTTCCATCAGTTTCGATAATAAGACCTATGAATCTGTGGTAAAAATGCGTATTGATTCCCGATACAACACCTTGCCGGATGACACCAGCGCCAGCATTTTTACTGCGGGTTTACTGGGCGAACAATATGTCAGTCTGGAACCCGGTGGCTCTGAAGAATATTTAACTGACAACAGCAATATTGAGATTACCCAATCGGCCATCGTACTGGAAGAAGTTATTGGTCAATTCTTATTTAAAGACGCGGCGGAATAAATAGTGTCCCAACTCAAATTGATAGAACAACACCCCGGTTATTTTATTGTCGAAGGCCACCTCACCTTCTCCAGTATTGATAAAAAAACGGTGAAATCGCTTAACTGCTCACAATCTGCAGAGACAACATGCATTGATCTGAAAAAAGTCAAATCGACCGACAGCGCCGGTCTTGCCTTAATGATTGAATGGATAAAACAATGCCGAAAACATAACACTCATCTCTCATTCAAAAATATTCCTGAACAATTATTAACACTTGCCAAACTTAGCGGCTTTGATAATAACGAATATTTTGCAGATAAAGCGCCTTTGCCCAATTTACAAAACAAATGACAGCCCTGTGCAAAAGAGACAGAATATGTTCATAATCTAATATGCGATTGTTTTTCCTCACAGCATCCCCGTTTTCAAGTTCTTCATGGTAAAAAATGACATTGTCTAAAATCAACATCCCAAACCCTCTATGGATAAACTACTGATTACCGGCGGCAAACCGCTAACAGGAGAACTGCGAATCTCCGGAGCAAAAAATGCCGCATTGCCAATACTTGCCGCAACTCTGTTATCGGAAACACCCGTAACTATCGGCAATATTCCTCATCTGCACGATATTACCACGACAATGGAACTTCTCGGGCAAATGGGGGTGCAGCTGACTATTGATGAAAAAATGAACATCGAAGTCGACAGCAGCACCATCCGTAACTACGAAGCCCCCTATGAATTGGTGAAAACCATGCGCGCATCTATTCTGGTGCTGGGGCCATTACTGGCTCGATTCGGAGAAGCCAATGTGTCGCTACCCGGCGGCTGTGCAATTGGCACCCGACCGGTTGATATTCACCTTGACGCTCTGGTAAAAATGGGCGCCGACATCAAGGTTGAAGCTGGATATATTCATGCCAAAGCAAAACGTCTGCAAGGTTGTCGGCTGATATTGGATAAAATCACTGTTACCGGCACAGAAAATCTATTGATGGCTGCCACTTTGGCCGAGGGCAAAACCATCATCGAAAATGCTGCTAAAGAACCTGAAGTTACCGACCTGGCTCATTTTCTAAATAAAATGGGTGCAAAAATCACCGGCATAGGCAGTGACATTCTGGAAATTGAAGGTGTTGACAAACTGGGAGCCGATAACCTGCATTACCCTATTATGCCTGATCGCATAGAAACCGGCACTTATTTGGTCGCCGCCGCCATTACCCGTGGACAAGTCAAATTAAAAGACACCAACCCTAATATTCTGGATGCCATACTGGACAAACTCAGAGAAGCCGGCGCCGAAATTACTACGGGTGAAGACTGGATTGAACTGGACATGAAAGGCCAACGTCCTAAAGCCGTAAGTTTAAGAACGGCGCCACATCCAGCCTTTCCAACTGATATGCAAGCCCAATTTACCGCATTGAACTGCATTGCCGAAGGTGTTGGCATCATTACAGAAACAGTCTTTGAAAACCGCTTCATGCATGTTCAGGAATTACAGCGTATGGGAGCCGATATTAAACTGGAGTCCAATACCGCTATCTGTACCGGCATTGAACAGCTGACTGCTGCACCAATGATGGCAACCGATTTGCGCGCATCCGCCAGTCTGGTACTGGCCGCGCTGGTGGCGACAGGTGAAACAATGGTCGACAGAATTTACCATATAGACCGCGGTTATGTTCATATCGAAGAAAAACTGTCTCAATTAGGGGCAACCATTCGACGCATACCACGATAGCCAAACCAGGTAATAAGTAATGTTAACAATAGCCGTATCCAAAGGCCGCATCTATGAAGATGCCCTCCCCTTACTCGAAGAAGCCGGGATAACTCCGGTTGATGACCCCAAAAAAAGTCGTAAACTGATTTTACAAACCACCCGAAACGATGTCCAGCTAGTTATTATCAGAGCCACCGATGTCCCGACATTTGTCGAATACGGCGCTGCCGATATGGGAATTGCCGGTAAGGATGTATTATTGGAACATGGCGCAGAAAATCTTTATGAGCCACTGGATCTGGGTATTGCCGCTTGCCGACTGATGACGGCCACTCCCGTCAATGCGCCGGAAATATCCGGCCGCATCCGGGTGGCCACAAAATATGTCAAAACCGCACAACGTTATTTTGCTGATCTTGGCATGCAAGCGGAAATCATTAAATTGTATGGTTCCATGGAGCTGGCACCTCTGGTTGGCCTAGCTGACTGTATTGTTGACTTGGTTGATACCGGTAACACCTTAAAAGCTAATGGCCTGGAAGCGCGGGAGTTAATTACCAACATTTCTTCCCGCCTGGTTGTCAATAAAGCCGCCATGAAAATGAAACATCAGGCAATACAGTCTCTGATTGACCAATTTGAAACCACCTTAGCGAAAAGATAAGCCCATGACAGCTCTCAAAATAACTCGTCTTGACAGTGCTACTGCTGATTTCCAAAGCCGCCTTCAGGAAAAACTGGCCTGGAACGAAACAGAAGATTTTGATGTTCACAAACGCGTACTGGATATTATTGCTGATGTTCGACAAAACGGTGATAAAGCCGTCATTGAATACAGTAATCGTTTTGATCATTGTCAATTTAAAAAAGCAGCCGACCTGGAACTACCCAAAGAATCCCTGAAACAGGCATGGGATAGTCTGTCGGCTGAAAAAGCCGACGCCCTGCAAACCGCCGCCAACCGCATTCGCGCCTATGCCGAAGAACAAAAAATGCAATCCTGGCAATATACCGAGGATGACGGCACACTCCTAGGTCAGAAGATCACGCCTTTAGATAAAGCCGGGCTTTATGTTCCGGGGGGTAAAGCCGCCTATCCTTCTTCAGTACTGATGAATGCCATTCCGGCGAAAGTGGCTGGTGTAGCCGAATTGGTTATGGTGGTGCCGACGCCGCAAGGCGAAACCAATACCCTGGTGCTGGCCGCCGCTTATCTTGCCGGCGTTGATCGAATATTTACCATTGGTGGTGCTCAGGCAATTGCTGCGCTGGCCTATGGCACCAAAACTATTCCTGCGGTCGATAAAATCGTCGGACCCGGCAACGTTTATGTCGCCACGGCAAAAAAACTGGTATTTGGTCAGGTCGGCATCGACATGATCGCCGGCCCTTCGGAAATACTGGTCATTTGTGACGGTAAAACCAACCCGGATTGGATTGCCATGGATCTGTTTTCACAAGCCGAACATGATGAAAACGCCCAGGCCATATTGATTGCTGTCAATGATGATTTTTTAAATACTGTAGAGCAAAGCATGAATAAGCTGCTTCCAGAAATGGAACGGGCAGATATTATTCGTACCTCTTTGGCCAACAGAGGCGCTTTTATCAAAGTGGCCCATCTTAAAGAAGCCGCCCAGGTTGCCAACCGGATCGCTCCTGAACATTTGGAGTTATCCGTTGCCGACCCCAACACGCTGTGTCAATATATTCACAATGCCGGCGCCATCTTTATGGGTCGTTATACCGCTGAAGCATTAGGTGATTACTGCGCCGGCCCTAATCATGTATTACCGACTTCCGCTACCGCCCGTTACTCTTCACCCTTAGGCGTTTATGATTTTCAGAAACGTACCAGCCTGATTAACTGTTCGGCAACGGGAGCTGATACACTGGGTCGCACCGCCTCAATACTGGCGCGTGGAGAAGGTCTGACCGCACATGCCCGTTCAGCAGAGTATCGAATTGAATAACATTTTTACGAATCGCAGCTAATTAACCCAGAAAACATTCCTAGGATGTGTGCGCTATGAAACCCAT
Source organism: uncultured Methylomarinum sp. (assembly GCA_964397365.1). GTDB lineage: Bacteria > Pseudomonadota > Gammaproteobacteria > Methylococcales > Methylomonadaceae > Methylomarinum. Next base: position 19,458 of record CAYNIU010000019.1, read on the forward strand.
CAACCGTGACTTTGGTCAACACGCCCTGCTATCTTATGTTCTTAACCTGAATCATTGATAAATCAACAACTTATGACATATGTCGTAGTGAAGACACTGATTCAGATTTAACTTAATGGTAGTGAATTAGGAATGGCAATTAAAACTCAATCACTATGTCCTTAACATCTGTTTTTAGAAAAGAAATATTGGCCATGTCTGCCTATAAAGTGGCTGATGCAGACAACCTGATTAAACTTGATGCGATGGAAAATCCATATAGTTGGCCTGAACAACTTCTCAAAAAATGGTTACAGGAAATAAAATCCTGCCCGATTAACCGTTACCCCGACCCGGAAGCTAAAGATCTCACCAACACTTTAAAAAAGGTCAACCATATTCCTGATCAATCAGCCTTATTGCTTGGCAACGGTTCGGATGAGATTATTCAGATATTATTGATGGCATTACCAAATAATGCCCATGTTTTAGCACCGGAACCCGGTTTTGTCATGTACAAGCAGATTGCACAAAGTCTGGGTTTACATTATCACGGTATTCCTCTTAATGCCGAAGACTTTTCTATGGATATAACCGCTATGCTGGAGGCTGTCAATCTATACCAGCCAGCTGTTATTTTTCTGGCTTATCCAAACAATCCGACCGGCAATCTGTTTGCCTCTGATGACATCAGAAAAATTTTATTGTCCGCACCAGGTCTTGTGGTTATTGATGAAGCCTATGCGCCTTTTGCCAACGCCACATACATCAATCAATTGCCAGCATACCCCAACCTGTTGGTTATGCGCACGGTCTCAAAACTGGGATTGGCCGGATTGCGTCTGGGTTTTTTGGCCGGAGCGCAAGAACTCATCAGGCAATTGGATAAAATCCGTTTGCCTTACAATATCAATAGCCTGACACAGATTACAACGGCTTTTGCATTAAACAATATTGAGTTTCTTGAATGGCAAACACAAACCATTTGTCAGCAACGCAACCTGCTTCTTGAGCAATTATATCAATTGGATAAAATCACAGCCTACCCCAGTGCCGCCAATTTTATTCTTTTCAAATGCAATCACAAGTCAGCGAATACTGTTTTCCATTCACTAAAACAACAAGGAATTCTCATTAAAAACCTATCCCCTCAAGGCGGAATGTTAACTGATTGCTTACGAGTCACCATCGGTGCAGAAGATGAAAACAAGGCCTTTATGAAAGCTCTGAAAACAAGTCTTTGACTATTTTCTGGTAACAAGGGATCAAGAGAAGAAAAGTGAAAAAGATTAAATTATATCTCAACATCTCCAGACTTTATTCCCTTGTCATCGCACAGAGTTTGTGCAAAGTAAGCGTTCTCACCTAAAAACAAAGCAAAATATTGCTTCATTCTGGTGCCAATTTCATTTCCATTCTTAAAAACCCAATTACAGCTTCAATAAATAGAAACAGTAAGGTATATTGGACGCATTAAAAATCCGTATAGATCATACTACGACACATAATAATAAACAGGAGCGTTCCCCATGAGCAACGAAGGCGTCGATAAATCAAAACGCCAGTTTCTGACTTCGGCATTAACCGTAGTCGGAGCCGTCGGTACAGGTTACCTCGCTGTACCTTTTCTATCGCAAATGCAACCCAGCGCTAAGGCCATGGCGGCAGGCGCCCCGGTAGAAGTTGATATCAGCAAAATGGAACCTGGACAATTAATCCGGGTCGCATGGCGCGGCAAACCAGTCTGGATACTCAACAGAACGCCTGATGTTCTGGAAACCCTGGCCACACTGAATGATCAATTGGCTGATCCTTTATCCAACGAGTCAAACCAGCCTGAATCCAGTAAAAATGAGGTGCGATCTATCAAACCGGAAATTTTTGTTGCCGTTGGTCTTTGTACCCATCTCGGTTGTTCTCCAACATTTCGACCGGAAATAGCGCCACCTGACTTAGGGGATAAATGGAAAGGCGGATTTTTCTGCCCATGTCACGGTTCCTGGTTTGATTTGGCTGGACGCGTTTATCGAGGCGTTCCCGCCCCTACAAACCTTGATGTTCCACCATACCGCTATATAACGGAAAATCTTATCATTGTAGGTGAAGACAGCGAGGAGGCAAGCGTATGAAGCATAAAATAAACCAATGCACAGATTGGCTACTGGACAGGTTTCCAATGTCAAAACTGTGGAAAGAACACATGACGCATTACTATGCGCCTAAAAACTTCAATATCTGGTATTTTTTTGGCTCACTGGCCTTATTTGTACTGGTCATGCAATTTATTACCGGCATTCTGCTGACCATGAACTATAAACCTGATGCAGAACTGGCATTCGATTCGGTTGAATACATTATGAGGGATGTCAATTGGGGATGGCTGGTTCGTTATATGCATTCCACAGGAGCCTCCGCTTTTTTCATCATTGTCTATCTGCATATGTTCAGAGGTTTGATATACGGTTCTTTCAAACAACCGCGAGAGTTAATCTGGATTTTCGGCATGCTGATTTATGTTGCCCTGATGGCTGAAGCTTTTATGGGTTATCTGCTGCCTTGGGGACAAATGTCTTATTGGGGCGCACAGGTCATCATATCGTTATTTAGCGCCATTCCCATTATTGGTGACGATTTGTCATTATGGATCAGAGGCGATTATGTTATTTCCGATGCAACCTTGAACCGGTTTTTTGCCTTTCATGTTATTGCTGTGCCTTTGGTGTTATTAATCCTGGTATTTTTACACATCGTGGCTTTACACGAAGTCGGCTCCAACAACCCTGACGGTATTGAAATTAAAGAATCCAAAGATCCGTTTGGAGTGCCAGTTGACGGCATCCCTTTTCACCCTTATTACACGGTTAAAGACATCGTCGGTATCGGTGTATTTATGTTCTTTTTTGCCGTCGTCATTTTCTATATGCCAGAAATGGGAGGTTATTTTCTGGAGCACGCCAATTTCGTACCGGCTGACCCATTAAAAACACCTGAACATATTGCCCCGGTCTGGTATTTCACGCCTTTCTACGCCATATTACGCGCGGTTCCAGACAAATTTGCCGGTGTTATCGCTATGGGTGGCGCCATTGTGGTTTTATTTCTGTTGCCTTGGCTGGATCGCAGTAAAGTCAAATCCATTCGTTACCGTGGCGGCATACACAAAAAAGCGTTACTGCTTTTTATTATCAGTTTTATAGGATTAGGTTATCTTGGTACTCAACCTGCGACACCCGTTGCAACAACAATTGCCAGAATACTGACAGCAATCTACTTTGGCTTTTTTCTGCTAATGCCTTTGTATACCCGTTGGGAAAAAACTAAGGCTATTCCCAGCCGGTTAACTGAACAACCGACTATTGAAGATCGCATTCCCGGCTGGCTGGAAACCTGTGATGAAATGCTACCTAAAACACCTGTTACTGACAATGACGGGAAAGTTACTGAAAAAAGAAGGCCGAATCCGTCAGCCATTGTCAACGTACTGATTCGATTTGTAAAAAAATTAAAAGAAAGCCTTGATTAAACTATGAAAAAGCTAATATATACTCTGCTGTTTATACTGCCTTTCAGTGTTTTTGCCAGTGGTTCAGGCATGGAACTGGAAGAAGCCGATATTGACCTTTCCGACTACGACTCTTTGCAACGGGGTGCTAAACATTATGTGACATACTGTCTGGGTTGCCATTCTGCCAAACATATCCGCTACAAACGTATTGCACTGGATTTTGAAATAGATGAACAAACAGTTTTAAACAACATTGCCCCGTATGGAGCCGGCATCTATGATCAAATGCACTCGGCGATGAACAATCGTGACGCGACCAAATGGTTTGGCACCAACCCACCCGACTTATCCCTGATTGCCCGCTCACGGGGAGCTGACTGGCTATACAGTTACCTGAAAGGCTTTTATGTTGATAAAAGTAAGCCTCTGGGGGTTAATAATGTCGTTTTTAAAGACGTTGGTATGCCTAATGTATTATGGCAACTGCAAGGAGAACAAATGCCAGTCATTAAAAAAATTGACGGACAAGAAGTGATAACGAACCTGGTCTCTAAAAAACCCGGTAAACTATCTGCCAAAGAATTCGATACAATGATCAATGATCTGGTCAACTTTTTGGTTTATGTAGGGGAACCGGTACAATTAGAAAGAAGGTCAATGGGAAAATATGTACTGTTCTTTATATTGATGTTTACCGTTGTCGCCTATTTGTTGAAAAAAGAATACTGGAAGGATATTCATTAAAACCAGAAAAGCACATAGGACGAAAGACAAAAAAGAACAGTCTCTTCGTCCTCCCTATTGCTGCTGAAATAGCTACACTAAACCGGATACAGGAATTAGAATCATCTGAAACATCAGAATAGGCTAAAAAGTCGATGGCTTCCAAATTAGGGCTGAAAGCGGTCATTTCGCCTACTTTCCCCTTTCTCATAGTTCATCCAGGCTGCTTGAATGCGGGGAATTTACGGCTCCTCTATCAGAGCTTTAAACCCGATTGCCGAGTCGTAGCTTCCCCCACAAAAACCAATACACATGATATAATATCGGGTTTAACGTCCCAGTTTAACTAAAGAGGTTATTCTCAGTGACAAATATTACCTCCCGAAAATCTGTAATGACTCTTTTTTCTTCACCAACATGTGCATTGAGCCATTGTGCGCGACTGGTACTCCACGAAAAAGGAGTAACTGCCGACATAGAATATTTTGATTCTTCCGAACCACCGGAAGATCTGCTGGAGCTAAACCCTAACGGCACCTCTCCAACATTGATTGAACGTGATCTGGTTCTGTACGACTCCCGCGTTATCATGGAGTATTTGGATGAACGATTTCCTCACCCACCACTGCATCAAATGGATCCTGTATCCAGAGCCAATGCCAGAATGCTGATAAAACGCATTGATCAGGACTGGTATCAGTTATTAGATGAAATCCAGAATTCAGGTGAAAAAAAATCCGCCCGTGCAAAAAAAATGCTCAAAGAGAGTTTATTGGCTGCTGCACCCGTATTTGATGCAAATCCTTACTTTATGAGTGAAGAATATTCTCTGATAGACTGCGCCATAGCCCCGTTATTATGGCGTTTACCCAGTATCGGTATTGATATTACTATGCTGGGTAAAGGTATAACAACTTATGCCAATCGTCTGTTTACAAGAAAAGCATTTCAGGACAGCCTGAGTAATCTGGAAAAAGAAATGGTTCAAGCAAGCAAATGACTTCGTTAAAGCCCTATTTAATCCGCTCTATTTATGAATGGATCCTTGATAACAGTCTGACCCCGCATCTACTGGTGAATGCCGAAGACAATGACGCCATATTACCTGAAGACCTTATTGAAGACGGAAAAATTGTTTTAAATATAAGACCCGAAGCAATTCAAGACTTGACTTTGGGTAATGAGGAAATACAATTCAATGCCCGTTTTTCTGGTAAAGCCATGCGAATTGTCACACCCGTTAAAAATATTCTGGCAATCTACGCCAAAGAAAACGGCAAAGGTATGATCTTCGATCAAGAAGATCGTGATGATACTCCGCCTCCAGCTACTACACCGTCAGAAAAAAAAGCGCATTCCAAACCACGGCTACGTATAGTCAAATAGTAAAAAATATTGACCTCCCCGCATTTTAAATTATCAAATGCGGGTCATTGCTTTTAAAATACTTAAAACATATTCACCAGACTAACTCTATCTGTTTATATTCTTCGCGCCGGAAATTTAAATCTTTTCTGGCGAATATAATGCGGCTACATTACTTTTACTCTCTGAAGTGGTTTTGTTGGTAATGATTTTGGCAATACCCCGCCGTTTTACCTGATCAATCCTGATTATCTCATGCATAGGAATAAATGAGCGGTTCACTCCTTCAAATTCTGTTCGTAATTTATCTTCCGAAGGATCGACAACAATTGAACTTTTTTCTCCAAAAACAAAATCCTCAACAACCACAAATCCATACATTTCTCCTTGATAGACACTTTTGGCATAAACTTCATAAACCTGATCCCTGTTAATAAAAACAACTTTATAGATAAATTTTTCTGACATTCGGTTTTATATCCAGTTAAAATAGTCAATGTTCATTATAAACTACAAAGTCCATGTCATATACCATCTACCTCGCCGGTGAAATTCATAGCGACTGGCGCGATCAAATACAGCAGGGAATCACTGCCAGGCAACTCGATATTAAAATTCTGACGCCAATTACCGATCATGACAAAAGTGACAATGTAGGTACAGATATTCTGGGAACAGAAGAAAATAATTTCTGGAAAGACCATAAGTCAGCAAAAATCAATGCCTTACGAACTAATAACGCTATCCGTCGTTCTGATATAGTGATCATTCGCTTTGGTGACAAATACAGACAATGGAATACCGCTTTTGAGGCGGGCATTGCAACTGCTCTGGATATTCCAATTATCGTGATACATAGCGCCAATTTAACCCATCCCCTAAAAGAAATTGATGCCGCCGCACTTGTTGTCGCGACAACTCCGCAACAAGTTGTAGAAATATTGGCCTACATTTCCCAGTAAGGATCATTAATATATATTCAGAACTGCTAGATCTAAATCAGACTGCTGTATACCTGTCATGAACAACGGTACATTTCCCAGCCCGATCAAAGTAGCGTTGTTCATATGTGATAGCCGTATTAACAGATCAGCTCTACCAAAGTAATATCATCGGATTGACTGGCTTTACCTCTGAATTTTCTCAGGACGTCACTGAGAAACTCTATATCCGCATCTGACAGCAATAATTCGCTGAGAACGTGTTCCAGTCTATATTGTCCAAATTCATTACCTTCACTATTGACTGTTTCAGTAATACCATCTGAATAAGCATAAACCCGATCATCGTTTTCCACATCTATAGTAGCAGTCAATGCAAATTCCTGTTCAACAATTCCTAACGCCAACAGGCTCGAATTTATTTTCTGTAGCAATTTAGCTTTACGATAAATTAAAATATCTGACATACCACAATTCCAAAGTCGTAATAAACGTCTGTCTGGACTCAGTTCAATAAAAACGGCGCCTAAAAATAACCCTGTAGGCATTTTTTCTAATAATTGGCGATTAATTTCAACCGCAATCTCCTGTAAAGACAATCCTTTGGCGGTCATACTATAAAACACATCATAAACAATCGGCCCGGCAACCGCGGCCATCAAGCCGTGACCAGTAAAATCGCCCAGCATCACATGTCTGGTTTTATCTGCCCGATAAGCTGATAACAATACATCACCTGAGGTTTTTTCCACCGGGGATTCCAGTTTTCTAAGGCATTCTTCTTCAAAAGGCTTTGAAGACCGCATTTTCAAAATAATATTTTCTATAATTTCACGCTCATGAGTCAAAACATTCTGCGCCTGATTCAGTTTGCCTTGTAACTCCAGAATACGCTGACCTACTTGCAAACGTGCTCTCAATTCAGCATTAACAAACGGCTTAGTAATATAATCATTAGCGCCGGCGCGTAATCCGGCAACAATACTGCCTGTACTGCGATGCACAGTCAGCAAAATACTATATGGGGGGTTATCACTTGAGCATTGATGTATACGTCGACAAAGCTCCACTCCATCGAGTTTTGGCATCTCCCGATCCATCAACAATAATCGCGGGGCATCAGAGTTCTGTAAAATTTCCCAGGCCTGTTGCCCATCCTCCACAACAAGCGGATCATAGCCCCATCTACGGGTAATCGTTGCCAACATGGTACGAAAAGTACGATCATCGTCAGCAATCAACAACTTCATAAAGCATTATCCTCTTTTAATTCTGACATAATAATTTCTCAAAATCCTACAACCATCTAAAACCTCTAAGCAGCTAACTGTAATTATAGTCTACTGAGTTCATTGTTGTTGTCATTACAGCTATTTCTATGTCTGGTATTCTTTTGAACTTTGACTTTTGTTATCGTTCACACCAAAATAAAAAACTTGTCCGCTTTCATTTCATTGCCGAATTTTCAACGAAT
>CAYNIU010000020.1:0-27366 GCA_964397365.1 uncultured Methylomarinum sp.
CTTTTAAAGATTTACCAGCTTTAAATGAAGGAATTTTTGCTGCCTTAATAGTAATCTCAGCACCTGTCTGGGGATTACGACCTTTTCTTTCCGCTCGTTCTTTAACTGAAAAAGTACCAAAGCCAACCAAAGCAACCGCATCTCCATTACTCAACGCTTCAGTCACTGCTCCTAAAAAGCCATCTAATGCACGCCCCGCATCTGCTTTTGTTAATTCTGCCGAGTCTGCAATTGCATCAATAAGTTCCGATTTATTCATTTATTTCCCCTTAGTTTGTGAATTATTAAATTATGCCCAGATTTATAGCCGATGTATACCCTATCTTTGCTACATTCAAAAATATCCCTATATTCATTTCGATGTCGTATTAAAAAACGCTATGGAAATTTCCAATCAAGATAAATGCTACCCTTGCTCCGATACAAGGTATAAACATTTGATATGTTACGCCAACCGCTTCCAAAAGCCGAACCCGACCCCTATCAGAAACTGCGATATTTATATCAATTGCTATTAGCCTATGTCAAGCACAAAGAATTCTGAAAGCCGCTATTTTTAAGGCTTTCAGGTATCTTTAAGGTATTTTCCGAAAAACCGCGATTATCAATGAGCCAAAACAGATACAGACGTTTGGGTTTCTTCTGTCTTATTCGTCGCCTGCGGCGTCACTTTTTTATCTCTCGGCAAAGGCATATGCTGCAAGGCAATCTCCAACACCTCATCAATCCAATGAACGGCTTTAATATCCAGATTCTTTTTTATATTATCTGGAATCTCTGCCAGATCTTTTTCATTTTCAGCAGGAATCAGTACTGTAGTGATTCCGCCACGATGAGCTGCCAATAGTTTTTCCTTCAATCCACCAATGGGCAAAACCTCTCCTCTTAGAGTTATTTCACCCGTCATAGCCACATTTGCACGCACTGGAATCTTCGTCAATGCAGACACAATAGCAGTACACATCCCGATACCAGCGCTTGGCCCATCTTTGGGAGTCGCACCTTCCGGCACATGAATATGCAAATCATTTTCCTGAAAAGACTTGTTATCAATACCCAATACATCAGCACGACTACGAACGACGGTTACTGCGGCTTCAATTGATTCCTTCATAACCTCACCCAATTTACCAGTCGCCAGCTGCTTGCCTTTACCCGGCATCACAGCTGTTTCGATAGTCAATAATTCTCCTCCGACTTCTGTCCACGCTAACCCAGTTACCTGCCCAACCTGATCTTTGTCTTCAGCTACGCCATAATTAAAACGTCTGACACCCAAGTATTTCCCCAGATTTTCGGCATTAATCACTTCTTTATCTGCCTGGCTTTTTAGCAACAAATCCTTAACCACCTTCCGGCAAACTTTGGAAATTTCTCGCTCCAGACCTCTCACACCGGCTTCGCGGGTATAGTAACGAATCATATCCCTGACAGCTATTTCAGAAAATTCAATTTCGGAAGGTTTCAAGCCATTGTTTTTTATTTGTTTCGGAATTAAAAAACGTAGCGCAATATTAATTTTTTCATCTTCGGTATATCCCGGTAACCGGATCACTTCCATCCTGTCCATTAATGGTGCCGGTATATTCATGGTATTGGCCGTTGCTACAAACATCACATCAGACAAATCAAAATCCACTTCCAGATAGTGATCGGCAAAGGTATGGTTCTGTTCCGGATCCAATACCTCCAGCAACGCCGAAGCAGGATCACCACGAAAATCTGCCGCCATTTTGTCAATTTCATCAAGTAAAAACATCGGGTTGCGAGTTTTCACCTTAGATAAATTTTGCAGTATTTTACCTGGCATGGAGCCAATATAAGTTCTTCGATGGCCTCTGATTTCCGCCTCATCACGAACGCCGCCTAATGCCATGCGAACATATTTACGATTGGTTGCCCGGGCAATAGATTGGCCTAAAGAAGTTTTGCCCACTCCCGGTGGCCCGACCAGACACAAGATAGGTCCTTTTAACTGTTTTACCCGTTGTTGTACCGCCAGATACTCAAGAATACGCTCTTTAACTTTTTCCAGCCCATAATGTTCCGCCTCCAGCACTTCTTCAGCCAATTTCAAATCATGACGCACCTTGGTTTTCTTTTTCCACGGCACACCAACCATCCATTCGATATAATTACGAACCACTGTCGCTTCAGCTGACATCGGCGACATCAATTTTAATTTATTTAATTCTGCATCGGCTTTGACTTTGGCTTCCTTTGACATTCCCGCTGCAGCAATTTTCTTTTCCAACTCTTCAATTTCGTTACTAGCATCATCCATTTCGCCCAACTCTTTTTGAATCGCTTTCATCTGCTCGTTCAAATAATATTCCCTCTGATTTTTCTCCATCTGTTTTTTCACCCGACCCCGGATTCTTTTTTCCATTTCGAGCAGATCCACCTCACCTTCCATCAGAGTCATCAATGCTTCCAACCGTTGCACGATATCTGCAGTTTCCAGCATTTTCTGTTTCTCTTCAACTTTCATGGACATATGTGCAGCGATAGTATCAGCCAACCGTCCCAAATCATCAATGCCGGCCAAAGAGTTCAATACTTCCGGCGGAATTTTATTATTTAACTTAACATACTGGTCAAACGAATTAATTGCCGTACGCTGTAATACCTCTGCTTCCTGCTCAGTCATATCTACAACATCGCCAACTTCTTTGACAGAGGCTACCATGTAGCCGTCAATGTCCTGATATTGCAATACTGAACAACGCTCGCTGCCTTCAACCAATACTTTGACAGTTCCATCTGGCAATTTCAGCAGTTGTAAAATATTCGCCAATGTTCCAGCCTGATATAAATCACCAAACTCAGGCTCATCCACATCTGCCTGTTTTTGGGCAACAAGTAAAATTTGTTTGTCTTCCTTCATTGCCATATCCAGCGCAACAATCGACTTTTCCCTGCCTACAAACAAAGGAATTACCATGTGTGGGTAAACCACAACATCTCGAAGCGGCAGGACTGGAACACATTCGTCTTTTTGTTTTAAATCGGTCATTTTATTTGCGCCCATCGCAGGAATCTAAAATATTAATAATGTTATATATAGGGGCAAAAACACAAAAAACAAGAAAACCCAGGCAAAAAAAAGGAGCTTCGCAAATAGCGAAGCTCCTTTTTTAACTACCCGGCATACTTCTATCAGGAATCTGAAGCAGCTATTTTTTGTTCCGTTTCATAGACAAAAATAGGCTCAGATTCTCCCATTATCACGCTCTTATCCAGAACAACCTTAGTAATATTATCATTTGAAGGCAGTTCATACATAGTATCCAGTAACACATTTTCGACTATGGTTCGCAATCCTCTGGCTCCGGTTTTTCTTTCCATAGATTTACGCGCAATCGCCGACAATGAATCTTCTCTGAATTCAAGCTCTGCTCCTTCCATCTCGAATAAATGCTGATATTGTTTGATCAGAGCGTTTTTAGGTTCGGTCAAAATCTGTATCAGCGCTTCTTCATCCAGCTCTTCAAGCGTTGCAACAACCGGCAAACGTCCAACAAATTCTGGAATTAATCCATATTTAATCAGGTCTTCAGCTTCCACTTCCGAAAAGACTTCACCAACATTTTTGTTGTCATCCTTAGATTTGACTTCCGCAAAAAAACCAATGCCACCTTTCTCTGACCTGGCCTTGATAACCTTATCCAGACCGGCAAACGCTCCACCTACAATAAACAATATATTAGCTGTATTGACTTGTAAAAACTCCTGTTGCGGATGCTTGCGACCACCTTGGGGTGGCACCGAAGCAACAGTACCTTCTATCAACTTCAACAATGCCTGCTGCACACCCTCACCAGACACATCACGGGTAATTGAAGGGTTTTCCGCTTTTCTGGTGATTTTATCAATCTCGTCAATATAAACAATACCGGTTTCCGCCTTTTCAACATCATAATCACATTTTTGCAGAATCTTCTGAATAATGTTTTCGACATCCTCACCGACATATCCCGCTTCAGTTAATGTCGTTGCATCGGCAATAGTAAAGGGAACATCCAGCAACCTTGCCAGTGTTTCCGCCAACAATGTTTTCCCGGATCCGGTTGGACCAATCAACAAAATATTACTTTTTGCTAATTCGACATTATCTTTTTTACAGTTACTACGCAGGCGTTTATAGTGATTATAAACAGCTACAGCAAGAATCTTTTTTGCACTCTCCTGTCCAATGACATAGTTATCCAGCTCCGCCTTGATTTCTTTTGGCTTCGGCAGCCGTCCATTTTCGCCGCTAGAATCATCTTCAGCCAATTCATCTCTTATGATGTCATTACAAAGTTCTACACATTCATCACAAACATAAACAGACGGACCGGCAATAAGTTTTCTGACTTCATCCTGGCTTTTACCACAAAATGAACAATAAAGCAGTCTCTCCTCACCCTTGCCTTTTTTGCCTTTACTCATAGAGTATCTCCTACTAACATCTAAACCGATGCATTAAATTTCAAACTATTCACAGGATAGATTGAAATACAAAAAAATTCCAATCTCAATTGCTTTGACGCAATGATTAAAAGAATTTATCAGTTTGCGCTGAAATTCTTAAAAATTCAGACGCGAATAAATCCATAACTTTTTGGCAAAAGCCCCTTAAGACGCACGATGAGTCAAAACCTTATCAATTATTCCATATTTAGCGGCATCTTCAGCACCCAGAAAATTATCTCTATCGGTATCTTGTTGAATTCTTTCCAACGTTTGGCCAGTGTGATGCGCCAGAATATGATTCAGCTTTTCCCTGATTGATAAAATTTCGCGAGCATGAATATCAATATCCGAGGCCTGCCCCTGAAAACCGCCTAATGGCTGGTGAATCATAACTCTTGAGTGAGGCAAGCAATATCTTTTACCAGCAGCGCCTCCGGCTAACAGCAATGCTCCCATACTGGCAGCCTGACCAATACACATAGTACTGACATCCGATTTGATAAACTGCATAGTATCGTAAATTGCCATACCGGCGGTTACCGACCCTCCCGGAGAATTGATATAAAGGTGTATATCCTTATCTGGATTTTCCGACTCTAAAAACAATAATTGAGCCACAATCAGATTAGCCATGTAATCTTCAACCTGGCCAACCAAAAAAACAACCCGTTCTTTTAACAGTCTTGAATAAATATCAAAAGACCGTTCGCCACGAGCAGTCTGTTCGATAACCATTGGAACCAGTCCACCGGCCGCTTGTGGTCTCATGATATTGTCATTTTGTTTATCAAACATTTATTGTGACCTTTATACAAAATTATTGATGTTGATCCATAACATCTTCGAAACGGACAGTTTCATCAGTTATTTTCGCCCGGCTGACAATCCATTCAACTGTTTGATCTTCCAAAACCATTTGCTGAATTTCCTGTAATCTTTTTTCATCCGCATAATACCACTCAATCACTTCATCCGGTTGATCATAACTGCTAGCCATGGACTCAATCTCAGAGCGCACTTTATCGGCATCCACGGTAATTTCATTAGCTTTGATAATTTCACCCAGGATCAAACCCAATGTCACTCTACGACGGGCTTGCTCTTCAAAAACATCTCTGGGGAGATTTAGATCTTCCAACGTCATATTACGCTTTTTAGCGTTTTCAATATAAGGCTTCATCATTTCCTTGATTTCCTGGTCAATCAAGGCATTTGGTGTTGAAATTTTAATATTTTCATAGACAGCATCCATCACCGCGCTTTTCAGCCGGTTTTTCAGAGCTTGCGTCAATTCACGTTCCATGTTGGCTTTTATATCTGCTCGAAAACTTTCCAGATCACCATCATCAATACCGTAGGCTTGAATAAAATCAGTATCAATTTCCGGCAACACCGCCTCTTCAACCTTAATTATTTCAACCTCAAACCGTGCTGATTTTCCGGCCAGTTTCTCATTACCATACTGTTCCGGGAAAGTGATATCAAAAGTTTTATTTGCTCCGGCTTTAAGATCCAACAATTCATCCTCAAAGCCAGGAATCATTTGCTTTTCGCCAATTTCGACCTGATAATTTTCAGTTCTGCCATCCGTGAAATTTTCACCTTCACATTCTCCAGAAAAATGCAGGGTCACACGATCACCTTCCTGAGATGCACGCTCAACTGCTCTCCAGTCTTTCTTTTGTTCTCTCAGTTTGTTGATCATACTTTCCAGGTCATTTCCCTCTACCGTTGCAAAAGAACGAACAATTTCCAGTTCCTCCATACCTTGCAGAGAAATTTCCGGATAGACTTCAAATTCTGCAATGTACTCCAGCCCTTCTTTATTATCAGCTGGATGGATATGCGGTTGGCCAGCAGGCACTAGATCCTTCTCTTGTAACGCCTCAAAGTAAGTTGATTGAATCAGATCACCCGAAACTTCTCCTCGTACGCGATCACCAAACTGTTTTTTGACGACATTAAGCGGTACCTTGCCTGGACGAAAACCATCAAGTTTAATTTCACGAGCCAATGACTTGAACCGCGTTTCCATTTTTTCCTGAACCACTTCTTCAGGTACGCTAACAGTCATTTTTCGGACTAACTCTGATGTCTTTTCGACAGAAACTTGCATTACTTTACCTCAAACAATTAAAAAATTCGTTTTTTTTGGATACCGGCAATCGGCTTATGAAGCTGGGGAATTAACGGTGACCATCGTTAACTAAATAAAGAAGAATGGTGCGAGCGGAGAGACTCGAACTCTCACGGGCTACCCCACTGGAACCTAAATCCAGCGCGTCTACCAGTTCCGCCACGCTCGCAAATTATAAAAGTTCGCCATTATAATCATCAATCCCGACAAAAACAACTTTATATTTTGCCCAACATCCATTGCTTCTCCTCTCTCATCGTAACTCAAAATAAATCATGCCAACCCGCCTTTTTCCACTAGATCTTCGTTTATAATTGCTGTTATCCTCGGAAGGTGTCGGATTATGGATGATTCTACTGCGCCGATTTTCCACTCGTCTCATAATGAACCCCATAACCCGACAGCCTCATAGAATGATCGCTTGGGCGTATAATTATAGTGCAAGGGAATCGCTGATTTATTCGCGATTCCTGTGGCACAAGGATGTGCCACCAAAATATATGGCTACAAGCCATTGATTTTGCAAGTAAATAGGAAATCGCATTTCCGCTTTGTGGGCGCTGACAAATCAGGGATGATTTATTCAGCGCTTCCCAAGAGATTTGCTTCACAATGTCTTACAGGTTTTTACTCCTGCAAAACCTGCATTTCCGACATCCGTGTAGGTCAAAAAAACTTTTCCTGAATCCGTGAGCAACTGATTTTTCAGAGTTTATAGCCATTTCACATGAAATCTCAAACCACAATAAGCATATTGGCAGTATAGCTACTCTGTTTTTTGTATAATCCAGACTCATATAATTTTTCAAATTACGCAATGCAGCACTCCCAGTTTAAAACTATCGGCATTATCGGCAAACCCAGCGATCCTGGCATTGCAAATACTTTAAATTCACTTTACCAGTTTCTTGTCCGTAGACATTTTTCTGTCATTATTGATGAAAAAAGTACACGGTTTATTAATCAGACAGATATTAGCGCATTCCCCATAGAGAACCTGGGTCAACATTCCGATATAGTTATCGCCGTGGGAGGAGATGGCACTTTCTTATCCGCAGCACGCGCTATTGTTAATGATGGAATCCCGTTAATCGGGGTCAACCTTGGTCGGCTGGGCTTTCTGGTCGACATTTCCCCAGAACAATTATCGTCTAAACTGGATAAAATTCTGCACGGACACTTTAGGCAAGAACAACGCTCACTATTACGTGCCAAAATCATTCGTAATAAGCGGGTTATTCACGAACAAACCGCCTTTAATGAAGTAGTTGTTCATCGCTGGGTCACCCCCAGCATGATTGAAATTATTACCACAGTAAATGGGGTTTATCTAAATACGCAGCGCTCTGACGGTTTAATTATTTCCACACCGACTGGTTCAACCGCATATTCCCTGTCAGCCGGCGGCCCAGTTATTCACCCCTCATTAAAGGCTCTGGTACTGGTGCCATTGAATCCTCACACCTTATCTAACCGCCCTGTAGTGATTGATGATAATTCGGAAATAGAAATATGTTTCAGCCAGACCAAACAAATTAATGCCCTGGTAACTTGTGATCACCTGGAAATTCCGGAAGTATTAATCAGTGACAAAATTTTGATCAAAAAAGAAGCAAAATCCATTAACATTCTGCACCCAGAAGATCATGATTTTTTTCATACTCTGAGGGAAAAACTCAACTGGAGCAGCGGCTACCATATTTAACTATGCTATTAAATATCAACATTACTGATCTGGCAGTCGTCAAAACTTTAGACCTGGATCTGCAACCCGGCATGTCTGTTTTAACCGGTGAAACCGGCGCCGGAAAATCAATCCTGCTTACAGCCCTAGGGCTGGCATTGGGAGACCGGGCTGATTCCGACTATATTCGTCCCGGTTGCAAACGTGCAGAAATCAATATCGAATTTGATTTGGCCGATGCTCCGCAAGCAACGGCCTGGCTGAAAAAAAATGAACTCAATGACGAACATCACTGCCTGATCCGCAGAATTATCAGTCAGGATGGCCGTTCTAAAGCTTATATCAACAATCGCCCGGTTACTTTGCAAACACTTCAAAGTTTAAGCCGCTTGCTGGTTGAAATTCATGGTCAACATGCTCATCTAACCTTATTAAATAACGAGGAACAACGGCGACTACTGGATAATTTTGCCGGCAATCAGGTTTTATTAAAAAAAATCCACTGCGTTTATCACAACTGGAAACAAGCCGACAAAGAACTCGCCAAATTGATCAAAGCCAGCGCCAACCAAAGTGAACGCGAAGAGTTATTACACTACCAGCTTGATGAATTACAGCAACTGGATCTGGAAAACTTTAATTATCCAAAACTCTCTGAAGAATATAATAAACTGGCCAATCTGGAACACATTTTAAGTAATGGCCAGCAACAACTGGATATTCTCTATGAAAATGAACAGCAATCGGTTAATCAAATGCTGGGGCACAGTATTAACGCCATTGCCCATCTCAGCCAATATTCTTCCGATATGGGTGAAATTGCCGAATTGCTGGAAGATGCACAAATTCAGATCACAGAAGCATCTCAGCGTTTACGGCGTTATCTTGAGGCTCAGGAGATCGACCCGCAGCGCTTAACCTGGCTTGATAATCAAATCAGCATTATTCAGGATTTGAGTCGCAAACATAATAGCGAACCGGAAGATCTGCCAAACACGGGAATGCAACTTGCACAGGAACTCAATAATCTAACCCACAGCAACGAACGCATTGAAGAACTCAAAGCAAGCCGCGAACAAATTTTATCTGAATATACAACCCTGGCCAAACAACTTTCCCAAAAACGTCAGAAATCAGCAACAAAACTGGCTGATAGAATTTCAGCCATGATCAAAGAATTAGGTATGCCTCACGGCGAATTTATCATTACAGTCAGGCAACAAAATGACTGTATGCCATCCTCGAATGGTAATGATTATATTGAATTTCTGGTTAGCGCCAATCCCGGGTTACCGGCCAAACCCTTGGCAAAAGTTGCCTCCGGAGGCGAACTTTCACGCATCAGCCTTGCCATTCAGGTAACTGCCAGCACCGATAAAACCACATCAACAATGATATTTGATGAGATTGATTCCGGCATTGGCGGTGGTATTGCCGAAGTCGTCGGCCAAAAAATGCGCACCCTTAGCAATAACCGTCAAGTTATGTGTGTCACCCACTTACCACAAGTAGCCGCGCAAGCCCACCATCATCTATTTGTCAGCAAAAGCAGTGATGCCGACATAACATCATCCACTGTCAGACGACTTAATCATTCGGAACGTATAAAAGAGACCGCCCGAATGTTAGGCGGCATCAATATAACTGAAAATACACTGACTCACGCCAAAGAAATGCTCAATAGCGGGAATGATGACGAATCCCAGAAATAAGATAGAAATTACAGCTAACGCAAAACATGTAGAGACCAAAGACACAAATTAAACCAGATCCCGTGATGACAATGCAGATAACAGGGAAATAAGATAATGATTTCGCACGAAACATGACAGATAAAGTCCTACCTAATCTGCATTCACCACATCCATATGGTTCAAAAAAATCTCAGCTTCACCACTTGCATTTTTTCAACCCGGGATGAATCAAGAACTTGCGACCTGTACCGTAGTGAAGTCACGGATTCAGGTTAAAATAAAACACCTACAAGAAAGGCCGAATAAATTCTGCCTTTCTTGCTTCAATTAATAATAAAATTTATACAACATCTATTAATTCTTGATGAGTAACATTATTTAAAATACGATTTAAATAACTAGGTTAATAGATCCCCTGCTCATTTAGAGCAAAATCGCTGCTGTACTAAATTTCAAATTCAGCTTTATCGTGTCCCGCTTTCATTAAAGCCTGCATCCATTTTGGCGCCACGCCCCTACCTGTCCAGGTTTGTGATGGATCATCAGGGTTGCAGTATTTAGGCGCAACCTTGACACCTTTTCGTGCAGATCGTTTATCCTCTTCCTGAAGTACTACATTAACTCCAATTGAAGCGGCCAACTCTTTAATTTTAGCAATGACTTCTTTCCGTTTGGCTGCCTGCTTTTCTTTCAATGCCTTTTCCGCATTTTGTATCACAGACTGTAACTCAATTTCAGAAAGATTCATATACTCGGTCATAATCACCTCTTAACAATAAAAAATACTATATGATTATACCACTATTACCCACATATAAAACTGAAAATTAATTTTAGATAACCTCAAATTTTATTTCACTGAATACTTTTTTCGAGCTATCCAGCAATCTAACAACCCAATGACCTTTGGCTGAATATGGCAACAATTTACTTGTCGATGCCCGCCAACGATTGCCTAATATCAATATCTTTCTTTTAAATATCAATTTATCATTTTTAAACCAGGCATGAAATAATATCTGCCCTTTCATACTATTAATTTCTGTAAAATAAAACACTCTGACAGCTTCTGTCTTATTTGTCCGTACTGGCATAAGTATTTCACCAACAGGCTCTTTATTATTTAATTTTCTTGTGAGTAATGCCCGACTGACTCTATTATCAGATATATTCGGCAATATCATATTTTTATCGGGTTTTCTATGTTTAATAGTATTCTTATTTTTTTCCTTCTTAATATCAGTAAATGTTATCGTTTCCTTTTCGGCCAAAGTCATTCGTTCCGGCATCCTTTTCGCGGTATTAATTTCATATTCACCTAAATCCATTTGCTTTGTTTGTTCAGTGATGAGTTGCTGTTTTCCCTCATCACCGCTAAATATATAAATCAATATCCCCAAAATGACTACACCCCCGGTCACTGCAATCAGTATTCTTTTAATATGCCATTCGGTAACCATTTTCGGTTGAGTCTGTCTGTTTTTAATCTTATCGTAATTGATTTTTATAACTACTTTACTGTCTTTCATAGTAACGCCCTGAAAACCATTTGCTCACAATCCTCTTTTAACTGTAATTTTCATTTTCCACCCGGCCTTGATCTGTCAACGGCTCGACGTCAACGGCTCGACAAAAAACAAATCAGGTTGCGGGGTGCCCTGGCAAAGTGCTGTCATGCAGATATGGTCGTATGGTCAATCATGCCAGGAAAAGCCTTGAAAACAGCAAGATCTCTATTGAAAAACGTGACAACAATGCCCTGTAACACCCACCCTATTCAACCAATTTCAACAACTTAGAAATTTTCCAGAGACTTTGTCACATACAGAGCTTGGTAATATATCATTTTAGACATAATATATTGTTTATCATTTGTTGAAAAACTGGAACTTCACATGGGCGACCTTCTTAAACTGTTTCGTGATTCTTCTGCTCTCTATGGCAACAATGCAAATTATATAGAAGATTTGTATGAACAATATCTGGAAAATCCCGATTCCGTCCCGGAGAGTTGGCGTCATAAATTCAACAAAATTCATGATAACAATGCTCACGACATTCCTCACAGCCCAATAGTTGAACGCTTCGAACAATTGGCAATCAGTTCTCCTGGAAGACTTGCCAAACTACAGGGGTTTACAGAAGAAAGCGTCAAAAAACAATCGGCAGTCGCCCGTCTTATCAATCAATACCGGGTAAGAGGCCATCAAATTGCCAATAACAATCCATTAGGTAAAAATGACCCGGTTCCGGCTGATCTGGAACCTGCCTATTATGGTCTGGCCGAACCGGATATGGATACTCTGTTTGACACCGGTAATTTATATGGTGTAGACCGTCTGCCGTTACGGGAAATCATCAAGACGCTGAAGGAAATTTATTGCGGCAGCATCGGTACCGAATACATGCATATTGTTGATACCGATTCAAAACGCTGGATAAAAAACAAGCTGGAAAGCAGCAAACCCGGACTGCAGGACAACCCGGAAAAAAAACATTGGTTACTTAAGCTATTAACTGCGGCCGAAGGTATTGAAAAACATTTACATCTGAAATATGTTGGCCAAAAGCGTTTTTCCCTGGAGGGGGCAGAGAGTTTAATCCCCATCCTGGACGAACTTACCCAGCGTTCAGGAGAAAATAAAGCTAAAGAAGTCGTTATTGGCATGGCGCATCGCGGTCGGCTCAATGTCCAGGTCAATATACTGGGAAAAAGTCCGGCTGTTTTATTCGGCGAATTTGAGGGCACCCACCTTTCCTCTCCCGGCGTATTGACGGGGGATGTGAAATATCACATGGGGTTTTCATCCAACATTGCAACGCCGGGTGGCCCCATTCATATCACTCTGGCATTCAACCCCTCTCATTTGGAAATCATCAATCCAGTCGTGGAAGGTTCGGTCAAAGCACGACAGGATCGCCGCGGCAAAGGCAGCATTGATACGGTTATCCCGATCTTGATTCATGGTGATGCTTCGTTTGCCGGTCAGGGCATTGTAATGGAAACTCTGAACATGTCCGAAACTCGGGCTTTCTCTACCGGTGGCACTGTACATATAGTTGTCAACAATCAGATTGGCTTTACCACCAGCAACCCTTTTGATGCCCGTTCAACCCTGTATTGCACAGATGTTGCCAACATGATTCAGGCGCCGGTATTTCATGTTAATGGCGATGACCCGGAAGCGGTGATTTATGTCACCCAACTGGCTCTGGATTATCGTATGCAGTTTCATAAAGATGTCGTGATTGATCTGATTTGTTACCGTCGTCTGGGGCATAATGAAGCTGATGAACCCGCTACCACACAACCGATGATGTATAAGATTATCCGTAATCATCCAACTACCCGACAACTCTATGCTCAGCAACTGATTAAAGAAGACATTATCACCGAGCAGGAAGCGTTGGATATGGAACAACATTATCAACAACAGCTTGAAGATGAACAAGTGGTTTCCAGGCCTGTCCTCAGTAATAAACTTTATTCCTATTCAACTCAATGGGAACGCTTCCATCACACCCCTTGGACCAGCCCGGCCGATACCCGCGTTGCTTTGGAACGTATCCGTTTTTGTAATGACAGAATGCAATGTCTGCCCACAGGATTTGAACTCCATCCCCGGGTTGCAAAAGTCATGGAAAACCGCAACAAAATGGCAGCCGGTGCGCATCCACTGGATTGGGGGTTCGCTGAAAATATGGCATACGCCACACTGTTACTGGAAAACTATGAAGTCCGGCTGACCGGTCAGGATATTGGCAGAGGCACCTTTTTTCACCGCCATGCGATACTTTACAATCAACTCAACGGAGAGCCTTATATTCCCCTCCAGCACCTGGACAAAAATCAGGCTAGACCACAAATTTTTGATTCACTGCTATCCGAAGCCGGCGTCCTGGGGTTTGAATATGGTTACAGCTCTACAGAACCCAATAAACTGGTAATCTGGGAAGCTCAGTTCGGAGACTTTGCTAATGGCGCACAAGTGGTTATTGATCAATTCATCAGCTCTGGGGAAACAAAATGGGGACGCCTCAGCGGCTTGGTTATGCTGTTACCTCATGGTTTTGAAGGTCAGGGACCAGAACATTCTTCCGCCCGCCTGGAACGTTATCTGCAATTATGCGCAGACCATAATATCCAGGTTTGCACCCCAACCACACCGGCACAAATCTTTCATTTATTAAGACGCCAGTTGATCCGGCAATATCGTAAGCCCTTAATTGTCATGAGTCCTAAAAGTCTGCTCAGACACAAACAGGCTGTTTCAACGCTGGAAGATCTGACAGATGGACAATTTTATCCGGTTATTGGCGAGCAGGATGCCATAAACAACAATGAAGTTACCCGCCTGATACTCTGTGCGGGCAAGATTTATTACGATTTACTGGAAGTCCGCAGACGCGATGAATTAAAACAGGTTGCCATTATCCGTATTGAACAACTTTACCCATTTCCCGATGAATCTTTTAAAAAGGAAATAAACCAATACCCCAATCTCCAACACATTATCTGGTGTCAGGAAGAACCTAAAAATCAAGGCGCCTGGTATCAAAGCAAACACCATTTTTACACTAATCTTGATAAACATATCACTATTACCTATGCTGGAAGACCGCCTTCTGCTGCACCCGCAGTCGGTAATTTCAGAACCCATATCCAAGAACAACGCGCTGTCGTTAATACAGCCTTATACGGAAACACCCAAGGAAATAAAGATGAGCTTTGAAATTCAGGTCCCGGACCTTCCCGAATCAGTTTCTGATGCCACACTGGCCACCTGGCATAAAAAGCCCGGCGACCGGGTCAGCAAAAATGACAATCTGGTTGACCTGGAAACTGACAAGGTTGTGCTTGAAGTCCCCGCTCCTGCTTCCGGCATTTTGACAAAAATTCTTAAAGAAAATGGCTCGACGGTAATAAGTGGGGATATATTGGCGCTAATGGATCCCCAGAAAGATGAAGTTGACAATATAACTGAAAATGAAAGCAGTCAGAATCCGCTTGATGATATTCCTCTAAGTCCTGCCGTAAGACGCCTGATACAGGAAAACCAACTGGATCCAAAAACCATTTTAGGATCAGGCAAACATGGTCGTATTTTAAAAACCGATGTGCTGGCATATTTGGAAAAACAGCAGCAGGACGAACAAAAATTTAATGACAATACCAGCAAACAAACGATCAAAACAGAAATTCCTGAGACGACAAGTAATTATTTGACGGCCACTTCAAGTTTACGCCCAGAACAACGCGTTCCCATGACCCGTCTGCGAGCCAAAGTAGCGGAACGATTACTGCAAGCGCAACAAAATGCCGCCATGTTAACAACCTTCAACGAAGTTGACATGAAGTCCGTTATTGACCTGCGACAACAATACAAACAACGTTTTGAGCAGAAACATGAGGTAAAACTCGGTTTTATGTCTTTCTTTGTCAAAGCATCTATAGAAGCATTAAAACGTTTTCCGGCTGTCAATGCTTCAATTGATGATAATGATATTATCTATCACGGTTATTATGATATTGGCATCGCCGTCTCTTCACCGCGAGGACTGATTGTCCCGGTTATCCGCGATGCCGACCAACTGGATTTTGCCGGTATCGAAAAAAGTATTGCCCAATATGGCGGCAAAGCTCGTGACAATTCATTGAGCGTAGAAGACCTCACGGGCGGCACCTTTACAATTACCAATGGCGGCATTTTTGGCTCTATGCTTTCCACCCCTATACTCAACCCGCCTCAATGCGCCATATTAGGCATGCACGCCATCAAAGAACGCCCGGTGGTTGAAAACGGTGAAATTGTCATCCGACCGGTTATGTATCTGGCTTTGTCCTATGACCATCGCCTGGTTGACGGCAAAGAAGCTGTCCAGTTTTTAGGGACAATCAAAGAATGCCTGGAAGCCCCCGCTCATCTGCTACTTAATATATAACCATGTCTTCTACAGCCCAATACGATGTCATTGTTATCGGCGCCGGTCCTGCCGGTTATGTCGCCGCTATTCGTAGCGCTCAACTGGGGCTTAAAACCGCTTGCGTCGATAATTGGTGCAATCGAAATGGAGAATCCAGTCTGGGTGGTACATTCATCAATGCCGGTTGCATTTCTTCAATGGCTTTATTGGAATCCGCCAAAATATATCATTTACTCGCTCATAATATTGAGGAGTATGGCATCAGTTTTAATGATCTGTCACTTGATGTAAACAAGATGGTGGAACGAAAAAATCACACCATTAAAACCTTAAGTCAGCAAATCAAAAGAATTTTTGACCATCATAAAATAGACTGCATTCATGCTCATGGTAAATTACTTTCTAACCATCAGGTAGAAATCAATCCACTGTCTGAACACCCCCCTTATCTTATTAGCGCCAATAATATTATTCTGGCAACAGGCTCCATACCGACAGAATTACCTTGCGCCACCCACAATGGCCTAATCATCAATTCCAAACAGGCATTAAATCTGACAGAAGTCCCTAAAAAACTGGGTATTATCGGCGCCGGAATCATAGGCCTTGAGTTGGGCTGTATCTGGAATAAACTTGGATCAGAAGTTGTGTTACTTGAAGCACAGGAAACTTTTTTAACCGCACCCGACCAACAAATTGCCCAGGAAGCCTATCTTATTTACAGTCAACAAGGACTTGATATTCGTCTTGGAGCCCGTGTTATTTCCACACAACAATCCACCACCCAGGTGACACTGGAATACCAGGACAACGAAGGCACACATACGTTATTAATGGATAAACTAATTGTTGCTTCAGGTCGTCTGCCAAACTCAGAAAACCTGGCCGCACAAGAAGCTGACTTATTACTGGACGAAAGCGGATTTGTGCATGTTGATGAACACTGTTGTACAAATTTACCGGGCGTCTATGCCATTGGCGATTTAACTCTGCTGGGTCCTATGCTGGCCCACAAAGGCCTTGAAGAAGGTATTTTTGTGGCTGAGCATATTGCCAATCAGCATAACTCAATCAACTACAATATTATCCCTAATGTCATTTATACCGACCCGGAAATTGCCTGGGTTGGTCAAACGGAACAAGCACTTAAAGCCGTTGGCGAAAATTACAAGGTGGGAATTTTTCCATTCAAATCATCGGCCCGCGCACAATCTCTGAGAAAAACAGAAGGCCTGGTGAAAATCATCACCCAAGCCGATAGTGATGTTATTCTTGGCGTTCATATTATCGGCGCCCAGGCATCCGAATTAATTGCCGAAGCTGTTTTAGCAATGGAATTTTCCGCCAGCGCAGAAGATCTGGCCAGAACCATTCATGCTCACCCTACCATTTCAGAAGCCCTGCATGAAGCCGCATTATCATTAGCCAACCGCTCTTTGCACTTACCACCTGACTTCTAACTACAATTTTATCATGCGTTTTTCCATTATCCCCGTTACTCCATTCCAACAAAATTGCTCACTACTGATTTGTGAACAAACCAACAAAGCGGTTGTTGTTGATCCGGGTGGCGACATCGTCAACATATTGCAACAAATAGACAAGGAAAATGTCACATTGGAATCAATTCTTGTTACCCATGGTCATTTAGACCATGTTGGCGCCGTAGAAGAATTGGCTGAAAAACTTTCTCTCCCAATTCTCGGACCGCACGTTGAAGATGAATTCTGGATTGAAGCCATTCCTGAACAATGTGAAACATTCGGATTTCCAGCCAGCAGAACTTTTGTTCCCACACGTTGGCTAAGCGATGGCGACAACATAAAATTCGGTAAGGAACAACTTCAGATTATCCACTGCCCAGGACACACGCCCGGGCATATCGTTTTTTTCAGTCAAACAGCCCGACTGGCTATAGTCGGTGATGTTTTATTCAATGGTTCAATTGGCAGAACCGATTTTCCAAAAGGCGATTATCAAACCCTGATATCATCAATCCGACATAATCTCTGGCCATTAGGCAAAGATGTTGTTTTCATCCCCGGCCACGGCCCCATGTCAACCTTTGGTGAAGAAATGCGTTCTAATCCATTTGTTAACGTGGAAACATGCATGAAATAACTTAGACAACCTATTTTGTAGATGTTAGACCTATCCTTGCGATGCGAATGAATTCGCCTCTACAAATGGTGAAGTTATTTCGTATTCAATTGATTGCCCCATCACAATCAGATTTCGGATCTGTTTGATGAAATTCAGGATATGGCATAGGCCGACCAATACCAAATCCCTGTGCATAATCAACTCCTATATCAGACAATGTCTCAAAAATTTCATTATTTTCCACATACTCGGCAATAATTTTAATATTCATTCCATGCCCAACCTCATTAATTGCTTTAACAAATAGCTTGTCCTCCCGTGCGCCGGGTAAATTTCTGATAAATTCCCCATCTATTTTTAAATACTGCACCGGCAATTGTTTCAGATAATTCATTGAGGAAAAACCCACTCCAAAATCATCCAGGGCAAACTTGCCGCCTATTGCTGTCAACTGGGCAATAAAACTATTTGCTGACTGCAAATTTGTCACAGCTTGGGTCTCGGTCACTTCAAAAATAAATTGTTCTGCCCTGACCTCATTGATTTCAAGAAGTTGACTACAAATTTGAAATGCATCTGGATTTGAGATCAAATCCCCTGACAAATTTACTGATAACACTATGTCCAGCCCTTCTTCTGTGAACTGTTTTTGCTTAAGAATAGCCATTTCCAGTACTTTTTTATCAATAAAACTGATTAATCCGGTTTGTTCCGCAACACCGATAAATAGCACCGGAGGGATAATATCGCCATTTTCATCAATCATTCGCAATAAACATTCATAATGCGAAACACATCTATCAGCTATCCGCATGATCGGCTGAAAATACAGAACAAAACGCTCTTCAGCCAGCGCTTTTTCTATCCTGGCTTTCCAGTTAACCCGTTGCTTGATATCCTCTCTGTTCAAATCCTCTAGCGATGCCCAACACCATATCCCTCTTCCTGCTTCTTTTGCCTTATACATGGCAATATCAACACTGGCCATTAAATCCTGTTCGCTATGTCCGGGCACCGGCAACATAAGTAAACCAGCGCTGATGGAAATTTTGTGTATGGCATCATCCAACAAAATTTCCACATCCATAATATGGCTAAAAATTTTATTAATCAGCGCTTGAGCACCGTCCTGGGTAATCTGAGGCGCTAATACAACAAATTCATCCCCGCCCAACCGGGCAATAATATCAGTACTACGAACCGCTGCCGATAAATTTTCAGAAACTTTGATCAACAGTTGATCACCCACCTGATGACCGCTACTGTCATTGATATATTTGAACTGATCCACATCAAAAAAAATTAATGCACATTTATGTTTAAACCTTTCCGCTTCAAGCAAAACTCTTTGCAATTCTTTTTCAAAACGGCGACGGTTAAACAAACGCGTTAAAGGATCGTGATCTGCAAGCCAGGCTAATTCAGTTTCAATTGCCCGTCTTTCGGTTAAATCCACCCCTACGACCAAAATTTCCGGATGGGCATCAGGGTTATGAATAACTGTAAAAAACCAGGATATATAAAGCTTGAAACCTTCTAAAGAAAATAATGTACACTCATGGTTATAGCTGGTGTATTTTCCATTGAGTAAATCAGGAATAACCTCTTTAAGCACTTCATAACTTTCATTGTCATAAATCAGATCTGTAAAAAAGTGTTTATTAGCCAATTCAACTTCTTCATATCCAATCAGCTTCTCACCGAATAGGTTGAGCGATACTATTTGTCCAAACTGATCCAGTCGCATAATCACAACTTGCGCACTATTCAGTATATTCGAAACAAAGTTTCGTTCACTTTTCAGCTCTTTACTACGCTGTAATAAATGTAGATTTCTCTGCTCCACTTCATGATCAAGGCGGCTAAGTGTTTGAATCAGGTTATGTGCTGCACTTGCCAATATATCAATTTCATCTTTCAGGATTTTGTTTGTCTTTATGCCCGGTAAAGACCGCCTGACCTCGTTGAATCTTTTCTCAGCTATTAATGGCAATAAGTTAATAATTTTTTTTAATTGGGTCGTCGGTCTGATGAATAATAGAAAAAGAATAACCCCGGATAACAATATACTTGACAAACCGCTAATCAAATAGAGAGTGATACCCCTTTGTTTTTCCAAAATTTCCTGAGAAATATTATCAATAATAATTAACCTGGCTGGATTATTTTCTCCGAAAGGAATAGCGAAAATATCATAGGTATTATTATCATAAACATATGAGATACTTATTGTAGGAATAGTATCGGGATAACTGTATTGTAATTCTGACAATAGCTTATAATTTCTAGAAAAATCAGTCAGCGCTGTAATTTTTGAAGACCATAAAGGCAATATTGACTGCTGTTGGTGATCCGACAATTGATTAGTATGAATAAGAACCGCAATATCTGCTCCGGTAATCTCCTTCATTTGTAAAACAATTTCAGCGGTACTGGAAACAAATACGAAAATACCAGCAAACTTCCCTTTATGTAAAAAAGGCAATGCATGAAATTGAAAACAATCCATATCACAAACAATTTTACTTTGCGGCAATTCTTTGTTAATGACATTATTGAGCCAGGCAAGAGAAATTTTATTACGTCCATTTTTACCACCCCATTCACCTTTAAGCTGTCCTGCTGTGTTAAAAAGGTAAACAGATCTTATATCTGATTCCAGCTCAATCTTAAACCAGTGATTATCAATAAGACTGACAATTTCCGGTATTAGTTTGGCCTGGGAAGCGTTTGCATTGACAACAGTTGGAATCAACCAGCTTAATTCTGTTTCCTTCTGCTTTAACTGCCTGAGAACACTGGCAAAAGCCTGTTCATATTGTTGATGCTTGATTGCTATTTTTTGTTCATGATTTTTGTTATAGGTGTACTTGCCCAGTACAAATATACTTCCTGAAGCCAATAACGTTGAAACTGTTACAGCAAATAGCGCCTTCCATATTAAACTAAATGAAAATTCTTTCTTTATAGGTTTAACTAATGGACTAAACACCATGAAATTACTTTTTGAGAATGTTAGTCGTTAAACAGCCTGTTGAAGTTTTCCCGGGATTGTTCTGCAATCTCGACAACTGTTGTGGATCGTAATATTGCCAATTGTTCAGCGACATAACGAACATAAATGGGATAATTGGGTTTACCACGAAAAGGTACTGGCGCAAGATAAGGAGAATCAGTCTCTATCAAAAACCGTTCAACTGGAACTTTTTTTGCGACTGCTTTAATTTGCAAAGCATTTTTAAACGTTACAATACCGGAAAAAGAAATATAAAAACCAAGATCCAATGCTCTGCTGGCATATTCCCAGTCTTCTGTAAAACAATGAATAATGCCTCCAACCTGATGTGCGCCTTCATCTTCCAATACATCCAAAGACTTCTGTCCAGCCTCACGAGTATGAATAATCAGTGGCTTGTTTAATATTTTAGCCACTTGAATATGATTTCTAAAGCGCTGATGCTGCCACTGCAAATTGCCTTCACTACGAAAATAATCCAGCCCGGTTTCACCTATTGCAATTACCTTTTTATTATCAGCCAATGCCATGAGTTCTTCTACTGTTGGCTCTTTACCATCGCTAACATTGGGATGAACCCCGATTGACAGCGAAATAGACGGATAAGACTCTACCAGTTTATACATAGCCGGATAGGACTCCAGATCAATAGCGATACAAAGCATATGTTCAATCTGGTTCTTCTCGACCTCTTTCATAAAAAGACTAAAATCATTTTTATAAGGAGTCAGATCAATACGATCTAAATGGCAGTGGGAATCAATGAACATATCAATAATCGAGAAGTCTGAGTGGAAAAAACGTAGAAAAGCGTTACATGGTATGGGTAGAGCGATCTGACTCTAAAGCACCAGCAAGATAGGTTTCTATTTTATTTCTGGCTGTACCACCATCCTGATCGCTGAATTGCACCCCAATTCCTGAAGCTCTATAGCCTTCCGCTCCGGCAGGTGTCTTCCAGATAATTTTTCCAGCAATGGGCAGACGTTCGGTTTCTTCCATTAAATTGAGCAGCATAAAGACTTCGTCGCCAATCTGATATTCCCGCTTGGTTGGAATAAACAAACCGCCATTGATTACAAATGACATATAAGCTGCATATAATGCGTTTTTATCTTTTATTGATAATGACAAGATACCTTGTCTTGAGGAGGTTTCCGCCATAATATTACCGTTTTTTATTCAGTCTCGACCATTCTATTAATAGTTTCTCGATCATTAGCTGTCTGTTTAATTGTGAATCCAGTTGTTTTTGACTCACCAGTAACAAATCATAAAATTGATATAACTCCTGTAAGTTTAGCCTTTCCGCTAATTCCTGCAAGGGTGTTTTTGCTTTGTCCGAAAAATCACTTTGATGGGATGCAAGTTTAATCAATGTCATCACCCATTGGGTAATCCATATAAAAACATCAGTTAAGGTGACTTGCTCTTGTTTTTGCCATTGTTCGGCTAGCCATACAACATTCAAATCAGCATTTGCCACTTTCAGCCAATCTTTAAAATAATTACTTTGTACAAGCAAATAATCTTTATCAGCATATTCTTTTGCCAACAAAGGTGAGCCCTGAGCTAATTGTAATAACGCCTCACAATCTTTGAGGTTCTGCTGTTTTAACCAATTTACAGCTAACGCACTGTCTGGCAATGTAATCAACAATTTCTGACAACGACTTCTGATTGTCGCCGGTAATTTACTAATTTTTTCAGCAACCAATATAATAGAGGTTCTGTCAGCCGGTTCTTCCAGACATTTTAAAAAAGCATTCGCAGCAGCGTTATTCAAAGCATCTGCTGAATGAATAATGACGACACGATTTGAATTGAACTGCGGCTTTAAAGTCAGCCTGTTTATTATCTGTCGAATACTGTCTACGCCAATTGATTTTCCTGGTTCTTCCGGTTCAACAACCATTAGATCAGGATGGGTTCCGGCATTGATCAGAGTACAACTATGACAATAGCCACAGGGAAGACTATCTGCCCCAAGTGATTCGCATATTAACGCTTGTGCATAAATATCAGTTAACTGTCGTTTGCCCACCCCTTTTTTACCGCTGACCAGTAACGCTTGAGGAACTCTTCCTTGCCTGAGATAACCGGCCAATTGTTGCCAGTTTCGTTCAAGCCAGGGAAACACAGCCATCACAGCCACAATTTATTAATAACCTTTCTAATTTCATTTTGTACTTCGGACAAAGGTTGAGCGGCATTGATAACTTTAAATCTATCTCTATGTTTATAGGCCTGTTGCAGATAAGCTTGTCTGACTCGCTCAAAAAAATACTGTTGTTCGCTTTCAAAGCGGTCAAGTTTTCCTCTATGCTTCGCTCTGTTCATACCGATTTCCAGCGGCGCATCCAGCAATAATGTCAAATCCGGCCTTAAATCTCCCTGTACAGCTTGCTCCAGCCAGATAACAGTCGACATATCCATACCACGCCCACCACCCTGATAAGCATAAGTGGCATCTGTGAAGCGGTCGCATAATACCCATTGCCCTTGTTGCAAAGCCGGGTTTATGACATGTTTAATATGCTGTGCGCGGGCAGCAAACATCATCAATAACTCTGCCATTGGATCAACATCTTCCTTGTTGTTTTCCAGCAACAAGTCGCGTATTTTTTCTGCCAAACAGGTTCCGCCAGGTTCTCGCGTAACAATCACAGAAACCCCATCCATTTCCAAAAGCTCCCGGACAAAAGACAGGTTGGTGGTTTTTCCAACCCCTTCACATCCTTCCAGAGTAATGAACTTTCCTTTAGCCATGCCTGTTATTTCTGATATTGGTTGACAGCATTATTATGTTCACGCAATGAAGCTGAAAACACATGGCTGCCATCACCCCGGGCGACAAAATAAAGACTGTTTCCCTTTGCCGGATGCAGGGCTGCATATATCGAATCCCGCCCTGGCATTGCAATGGGTGTAGGCGGCAATCCGGCAATGACATAAGTATTGTAAGGCGTTGGTTGTCTTAAATCCTGACGACGAATATTTCCTTTATAGCCTTCACCCATACCATAAATGACAGTTGGATCAGTTTGCAATAACATGCCTTTTTGCAATCGTCGTATAAACACCCCTGCAATCAGCGAACGTTCGGAAGCCACAGCTGTTTCTTTTTCAATAATTGACGCCAGAATAAGAGCCTGATAGGCATTTTTCAAAGGCAAATTTTCCTGCTTACGCCGCCATTCCCGTTGTAAAACCGTCTGCATTTTGTCATAGGCTCTTTTTAAAATGGATATATCTGTACTGCGTTTTTCAAAGAAATAGGTTTCAGGGAAGAACAGCCCTTCAGGATAGCGTTCTTTAGCGCCTATTTCTGCCAAAATCATCTGATAATCTGTATTTTTCAGGGTATGTTTTATATTGGAATTATCTGCAAGTGTCTGTAAAACCTGCTTGAATGTTTTTCCTTCAGGAAAGGTAATCGAAAATTGTCGGCTTTTACCAGAAACAAACAACGCCAATAAATCCGACATCGTCATGCCTTGCTGCAGCTCATACTCTCCTGCTTTCAATTTATTGGTGATTTTTTTCTGATAAGCGATAATCTTAAACCATACAGGGTCTATATTGACTTGCTGAGCTAATAATTTTTGGGTAATTCGGTTAAACGTATCACCTCTTGCAATTTCAATATAATGTTCCGTTTTTGTGACAACAATATCATTAAGAGCGCTTTGATATCTCATCCATATCCAAGCCGTCAACAAACCAGTCACTAAAAAGAATGTTACTACTATGTATCTGCCTTTAATCATGAAAAGAAGCAGCTGATTGTTTTAGTGAGAGATAGGCATTATGCAGTTGTTGAGTGACAGAGCCGACAGCAAAAACCTGCCGATCCAGGTTGCTAACCGGCCAGATACCAATAACTGAATTGGTGATAAATATTTCATCCGCCTGCAACAACTCTTCGGGAAGGATATTTTTTTTGATTGTATCGATAGCTAACTGAGCCGCCAAGTCTAATACGATAGCTCTGACAATACCAGCCACTCCGGATTGTTCGATAAGTGACGTATACAGAATTCCGTTTCTGACATAAAAGAAGTTACTCATTGTACCTTCAATCACATTTCCATGACTATCCAGCATCAATCCCTCCTGAATATCTGAATCAGACCACTCTGCTCTACCCATCACTTGCTCCAGTCGATTAAGATGTTTAATTCCCGCCAGAGTAGGATTTAAACCCAATCGGTATCGACAAAAACGAACAGAAACACCTTCCCGATAAAACTTTTCAGGATAATGCGGATGAGGATGCAGACTGAAAACCCGGGTTGGATAGATTTCCTCCGGTTGACGGTAACCGCGTCCTCCCGAACCCCGAGTAATAATTAATTTCATCACCGCCTGTTCACGCAGTATCGCTAACTTTCGAGCTTCGCTCTGCAATAAGGCCATGTCCGGCATTGGGATGAGTAGTTGCTTACAACCGACTGCCAGACGTTTCAGGTGTAAATCAAGAAACAATGGCTTTCCATGCGATATTTCAATAGTCTCAAACAAACCATCGCCATACTGAAAACCACGATCAGAGACATCAATACAGTGTTTACTTTCTCCATTTAACCAATACATCGGCAAACACTGTTTGATAAGCTATCCGTAACGCTTAAAAACCAGGGTTCCGTTAGTTCCGCCAAAACCAAATGAATTTGACAAAGCCACATCAATGTTCATTTCTCGGGCACTATTGGGTACATAATCCAAGTCACATTCAGGATCCTGATTATCCAGATTAATCGTTGGCGGCGCAATTTGATGTTTAATTGACAACGCTGAAAATACAGCCTCAATTCCTCCAGCGGCGCCCAGCAAATGCCCAATCATGGACTTGGTTGAACTCACTGCAATTTTATAAGCATGATCACCTAATGCAGACTTCATGGCATCTGTTTCACCTATATCGCCAGCCGGGGTAGAAGTACCATGAGCATTAATGTAATCAATATTTTCTGCATT
The DNA here is from genome assembly GCA_964397365.1 of uncultured Methylomarinum sp. Taxonomy (GTDB): domain Bacteria; phylum Pseudomonadota; class Gammaproteobacteria; order Methylococcales; family Methylomonadaceae; genus Methylomarinum. The sequence continues at coordinate 25,998 of CAYNIU010000020.1, forward strand.
CAGACCGGCATCACGTATTGCATTTTTCATACATCGTGCAGCACCTTCTCCGCCCACTGAAGGCGTGGTCATATGATAGGCATCAGCACTCATGCCATAACCGACAACTTCGGCATAAATTTTAGCGCCACGCGCTTTTGCATGTTCCAATTCTTCCAGAACCACAACCCCCGAGCCATCACTTAGGACAAAACCATCACGATCCTTGTCCCAAGGCCGACTTGCTCTTTGTGGATCATCATTTCTACGTGACAAGGCTTTGGCTGAAGCAAAACCGCCCATCGCGGTCGGCGAAGTTGTACAACGCTCTGCACCACCGGCAATCATTACATCGGCATCGCCATATTTAATCAAACGCGCTGCATCACCAATGTTATGTGTACCTGTGGAACAGGCTGTGACAATAGCAAAATTAGGCCCTTTTAAACCATATTTAATAGACAGGTTTCCGGAGATCATATTGGTAATATTACCCGGAACGAAAAAAGGTGAAATTCGCCGCGGCCCACTTTTTTCATAAGTCGCATAGCACTCTTCAATTCCGGTCACCCCGCCAATACCCGCGCCAATCGCAACACCGATACGTTCGGCATTCTCTTCTGTCACTTCGATACCAGAATCCTCAATAGCCTGACATCCCGCCGCCAAGCCATAATGGATAAAACCATCCATACGTTTGGCATCCTTTAAAGGAATATACTCACTAATATCAAAGTTTCTGATAACGCCGCCAAATGTGGTTGCAAAAGGAGAAATATCAAAAGAGTCGATCGGAGTTATTCCGCTTTTTCCATTGACAATACCATCCCAGGTATCTGCAACATTATTTGCCAAAGGCGTAACTGCCCCTAATCCAGTTATAACAACTCGACGTGTGCTCAAGGTAATGTACCGTTAGAAATACGAGAAAGAAAAGATAAAAAAATCTGCTAGTTGCAGCACCTATTTTGTATAAATTATTAACGGTTTATGTTTATCACTATAAATCATAGCCATATAAAAACATCTATGCATCAAAGCAAAACAGGTGCGTCATTCAGTGGATGAGAGTCATCCATAGATACAGCACCATTTTTCAAATGTCGGGCTTACGATTTTATAAGCAGTTGAAATGTCAAACAATAATCTTTAACTTAACCGTTGTTGCAAAAGTGGTGCTGTACCAGATATCAAAACAACAATTACAAGTTTTGATTAATGTAATCAATTGCCAATTGAACGGTAGTGATCTTTTCAGCTTCCTCATCTGGAATTTCACATTCAAATTCTTCTTCAAGCGCCATGACGAGTTCAACTGTATCCAAGGAATCAGCGCCAAGATCATCTACAAAAGAAGCATCATTTGCGATATCTTCTTTAACACCTAATT
>CAYNIU010000021.1:0-26332 GCA_964397365.1 uncultured Methylomarinum sp.
GGTTCGATCCCCTCAGCACCCACCAACACGATGTAGAATAAGAATGAAACTGATATTAATTCCGGCTGCTCATTAACATCATAAAATTCTCAAGCAGATTCTACTACTCTAAAGGCCATCATGATTTCGACTTTTCAGACAGTTGTTGTCTCATTTTAGATATAATCCTGTGAAGTCATCCCTACAGCCCGTTTGCTTATTTATATCTGTACTCATCGTACATGAAACATCAGATACTTGTCTGGTTGTTCCATCCAAAGTTCCTTGTTAACTCGGCCTGATTTTCTAGTATTCTGATAATTATTCCACAGTGACTGATTTTGCCAAGTTCCGCGGTTGATCCACATCGGTACCTTTCAACACAGCGACATGATAAGATAATAACTGTAACGGAATGGTGTAGATAATGGGTGATATGATATTGGCAACTTTTGGCACTTTGATGATCTGCACGTTTTCTGCTTCATCGGTTGCCAGCGATTCATCCATGAAAACGATCAACTGACCGCCGCGAGCACTGACTTCTTGCATATTGGATTTGAGTTTTTCCAGCAGAGTGTTATTAGGGGCAACGGTAATAACCGGCATTTCCGAGTCTATTAGAGCCAGTGGGCCGTGTTTCAGCTCTCCGGCCGGATAGGCTTCGGCATGAATATAAGAAATTTCTTTTAGCTTCAAAGCGCCTTCCATGGCAATGGGGTATTGTGTGCCACGCCCCAGAAACAAGGCATTATGTTTTTCGGCAAATTGTTCTGATAACGTTTCAATTTGAGAATTCAATTGCAGGGCTTTTTCCAGATTGCCGGACAGGGTTACCAGTTCAGAAGCAATTTGTTGTTCACTCGCCTCATTCAGTTCAAATCTGCGGCCAATAGCAATGACCAGCATTAACAAGGCAACCAGTTGCGTGGTAAATGCTTTGGTTGAGGCGACACCAATTTCCGGACCTGCGCGGGTCATCATCACCAGATCTGATTCTCTGACCAGCGAACTTTCCGGAGCATTACAAATTGTCAGGGCATATTTGACACCCAGTTTTTTGGCTTCCAGCAAAGCCGCCAAGGTATCGGCCGTTTCGCCCGACTGTGAAATAGTCACAACCAGAGTGTCTTTTGCAATCACAGGTCGTCTGTATCTGAATTCACTGGCGACATCAATATTGCATGGCACTCTGGCAAGTTTTTCAAACCAGTATTTTGCGACCAGTCCGGCATGATAACTGGTTCCACAAGCCAAAATCTGGACGCTTTTAATGTGATCAAACACCTCTGTGGCATTATGTCCAAAAGCATTATCCTGAAAATGATTGTCGATAAAACGGCCTTCAAGGGTTTGCGTGACGGCCCAGGGTTGTTCATAGATTTCCTTAAGCATATAGTGTCGATATTGACCTTTATCGACGGCATCCGCTTTTAACTGACTTTCCTTGACCGGTCGTTCGACCCGCTTATCGTTTTTGTCATAAATAACCAGGCTGTCTGTTTTAATCTCAGCGATATCACCTTCTTCCAGGAAAATGAAACGCTGAGTCACTGGTAGTAATGCCGCTATATCTGAAGCGATAAAATATTCACCGATACCAACACCGATAACTAACGGACTACCTTTACGGCAGGTAACCAGTGTCTGTGGATGATCTTTACTCACTACGCCTAATGCATAGGCGCCTTCCAGTTCAGTGATGGTTTTCTTAACAGCAGCTAATAAACTGGGACTGTTTTGCAATTGCTCATGGATTTTATGGACGATGACTTCAGTATCTGTTTCTGAAGTGAACCTATAACCGTCATTTGTTAGACAATTTCTTAATTGATCATGATTTTCGATAATGCCATTATGAACTACCGCCACTTCATCACGGGAAAGATGTGGATGGGCATTTTCGGTGCTGGGTTTGCCGTGCGTGGCCCAACGAGTGTGTGCAATACCAACGCTACCGCTTATCGGATCTTTATCAATCAGTTCCTGCAAGACATTGACCTTACCCAGCGCCCTTTTTCTAAAGATGTCATTATTACTGACAACCACTAATCCGGCGGAGTCATAACCTCTATATTCGAGCCGCCTTAATCCTTCAATTAAAATAGGCACAACGTTTCGTTGTGCAATTCCGCCCACAATCCCGCACATATTATTGCTCCTTTTTTACCGGCCTTTGCCAATTACTGACACTGATTTGTTTTGCTCGGCTTAAGGTTAATTGACCTTCCGGCGTATCTTTAGTGATGGTTGATCCAGCGCCAATAGTCGCATTGGCACCTACAGTTACCGGAGCGACTAATTGTGAATCTGAACCGATAAAGGCGCCATCGCCTATAATCGTTTTAAATTTGTTAGCGCCGTCATAATTACAGGTAATTGTACCCGCACCAATGTTAACTTTACTGCCTATTTCACTATCTCCAATATAGCTCAAATGATTTATTTTACTACCGCTAGCAACCGTGGATTTTTTGATTTCTACAAAATTCCCGACATGAACATGATCCGCCAGTTCAGCCTGTGGTCTTAAACGGGCATAAGGCCCCACACGACTATTTTCACCTACCACAGCATCTTCTATTAAGCTATTGGGGAGAATTTCCACACCTTCTTTGATAAGTGAATTTTTGATGATACAGTTCGCTCCAATATTAACATTGGAGGCAATACTGTTGTTCCCTTCAAAGACAACATTAACATCAATCACTATATCCTCACCCAGTTGCTCAAATTGTCCCCTGATATCCACCCTGTCTGGGTCACGCAAAGTGATACCCGCTTCCATTAATTGCTGAGCCTGATCTCTTTGATGCACTCGCTCAAGATAAGCCAATTGCACTCTATTATTGACTCCTAACACCTCATCCTGACTAGCAGGCTGAGTTGTTTTTATTTTCAAGCCATCGGCAACAGCCATTTCGATTACATCAGTCAGATAATACTCATTCTGTGCATTATTATTTTGCAGTCGCGATAACCATTTTTTTAGTTGCTCACCTTTTGCCGCCAATATGCCGGTATTACCTTCCTTAATTTGTAACTCCGGTTCACTGGCGTCTTTTTGCTCAACAATTTTTATAACATCTCCAGAGTGGTTTCTGATAATACGACCATAACCCTCAGGGTTATCCAGTGTCACTGTCAACAAAGCCAATGTGTCCTCATCAACATTTTCCAGAATATTGGCAATAGTCTGTTTTTTTAACAAGGGAACATCCCCATATAAAATCAATACCTTGTCATTATTCTCAATATATTGACAGGCTTGCTGGACTGCATGCCCAGTGCCTAATTGTTGTTTTTGTTCAATCCAGGTAACCTCCAGTTCACTCAATGCAGATTTTACTTTGTCGCCACCATGACCATAGATGATATATACAGAATTATTTTCAATTAATTGACTGGTGTCATACACATGTTTCAATAACGGTCTGTTAGCTATTTCATGTAGCACTTTAGGAAGGGAGGAACGCATCCGCGTACCTTGTCCAGCTGCCAGAATAATCGTTTTTACGGTCATGGAATGATCCTTGGTTACGTTTAACTGATTCATACAAATTTTCAATTCAGAGGGCAAAATAAAGCTGAATTTTTTACCTCAAACCCAGATTATAAGGATTTGGAGTCATAATGGGATAAAAAAAACAAATAGGAGTCAACAAAAAAACGAAAAGGAAAGATGGTATACTTTGTAAGGGCTGTTATTATTGACTTTATTGGGATATTGTTTCAGGTTATTTTATCGCATTACTTTCCTATACAGAAAGAACTGAAAATTTTCCCCAACAAGTCATCAGAAGTAAACTCTCCGGTAATTTCAGCCAGGCTGTTCTGAGCCAGTCGCAAATCTTCGGCAACCAACTCGTCAGCATTCTGCTGTAGCTGTTCTAATGCACTTTTTATGTATTGCTCAGCTTTGTTCATAGCTTCAATATGTCGCCTCCGGGCAATAAACACATCATCAGTCGCTTCATTGAAACCGACACTTCGTTTCAGATGATCGCAAAGCAGATCCATGCCTTCCCCAGTTTTAATGGACAGGTATATTTGACAGCTGTGTTCTGTTTCTACAATTTCCGGCTCTATGTCCAATAGATCAATTTTATTGTAGATTTTGGTGATGTCGATGTCTTGCGGCAAAGTTTTGACAATAGATTCGGATTCCGGGTCGTTACTGTCGATCAGTAACAAAATTTTATCCGCTTTTTCAAGTTCCGCATGGGCCCGACGTATCCCTTCCTGTTCCACGATGTTATCACTTTCCCGAAGACCTGCAGTATCAATAATATGCAGCGGCATACCGTCAATCTGGATACGCTCTCTGAGTACATCGCGAGTAGTGCCGGCAAACTCAGTGACAATGGCCGCATCGTGTCCGGCCAAAGCGTTGAGCAGGCTTGATTTTCCGGCATTGGGTTTGCCAGCCAACACCACAGTCATGCCGTCGCGTAACAATCTTCCCTGTTGTGCGGTTTTTTGTATTTTCTGAACTTTTTCCAGTAACTGGCCGACTTTGTTTTCTACCACACCATCACTTAAAAAGTCGATTTCCTCATCGACAAAATCAATGGCCGCTTCGACATAAATCCTCAATTCAGTGAGTTCGCCGATCAACTCATTGATTTGTCTGGAAAACAACCCTTGCATGGATTTCTGTGCCGATCGTACTGACTGTTCGGTACTGCTTTCGATCAAATCGGCCACTGCTTCAGCCTGAGCCAGATCAAGTTTGTTATTAAGAAATGCGCGTTCGGTAAATTCACCGGGGTTGGCCAGCCGGGCTCCCAATTCCAGGACTCTTCTCAACAACATATCCAGAACCACTGAGCCACCATGACCCTGTAGCTCTAAAACATCTTCACCAGTGTACGAGGCGGAACCTGGAAAGTATAAGATCAATCCTGAATCAATAATGTTGTTATCAGCATCCAGGAAGCTTGCGAAAACTGCCTGCCGCGGTTGTAAGGCTTTGTGGCTGATATGTCCGGCTATGTCGTTCACGGCTGGACCGGAAATACGTATGATACCGACACCGCCGTTACCCGGCGGTGTTGCGATGGCCGCAATGGTATCCTTGGAAAGGTTATTCACCTTTGTCAGTTATTTTCTGCTTCAATCTGACGGGTGATATACCACTGTTGAATGATAGACAATGAATTGTTACAAACCCAATACAGTACCAGACCTGCTGGAAAAAACAGGAAGAAAACGGTAAATATGAGAGGAAACAGTTTCATTATCTTGGCCTGTAATGGGTCAATCGGCGCAGGATTCAGGCTTTGCTGAATCTTCATGGTGATACCCATTAAAATTGGCAAAATATAAAAAGGGTCTTGTGCTGATAGATCCTGTACCCACAAGGCAAAATCAACCTGCCGTAATTCTACGGTTTCCACCAATACCCAGTATAAAGAAATAAATACCGGAATCTGTACCATAATGGGTAAGCAACCGCCCAACGGATTAACTTTCTCCCGTTTATACATCGCCATCATTTCAGTATTGAAGCGCTGCCTGTCGTCTTTGAATTTTTCCTGCATTTCTTTTAGTTTCGGCTGAATCTTACGCATTTTGGCCATTGATTTGTAACTGGCCTGAGATAGTTTAAAAAACAACAGCTTAATACATAAAGTCACGCCCAGGATAGACAATCCCCAATTATCAACATAATCATGAATTTTGTTGAGCAACCAGTAAATAGGTTTAGCGATAATAGTTAACCAGCTGTAGTCAACTGTCAATTCCAGTCCCTCTGCCACGGCTTCCATAGCAGGTTGAATTTTTGGACCGACATAAAGTTGAGCGCTAAATACAGTATCTGAATGTCCATCAACATGGACTGCAGGAGAATATGAACCGATAACATAACGCCAGTTTTTTAGCTCTTTGGTGTAAAAATGATTTTCCTCATCAGACGGCGGCACCCAGGCTGCAGCAAAGTAGTGCTGAATCATAGCGCTCCAGCCGCCTTTACTCACAACATTCAGGTTTTCCTCGGCCATATCTTCAAAACTAATTTTTTGATATTTTTCTTCCTCGGTATAAACCACGCCACCAGCATATGTACGAATGAAGTTATTCCCTTTTTTGTCGGAATAAGGCACTCTTAACAATTGATTATATTGCCTGCCTGACCACGGTTGAGCTGAATTATTTTTGACCTTCTGGTTTAGAACGACATCATAACTGCCACGTTTGAATACATAGGTTTTCGTGACCGTTAAGCCTTCATTATTTGTCCATACTAATGGAACGCTCAGAATATCTTCACCCGCCTGTAATCGGTAGGTTTCTTTATCTGCAGAAAAAATAGCGTGATGATCCGGCGCTGCTGTCGAACTACCGCTGGCAATTAAACCACTTTGCGCCAGAAACAGTTTTTCGACACTACTGTCAAACAGCCTTATTGGTGAAGTATCAATCTCCTCACGATCCAGACCAACCATTTCACGCAGTTTATTAACGTAGGTGTTGGCTTTTTCTTTAGGATACTGTAGTAAATCGAGATTGCGTAAAGTACCGCCCTGAGTATCTATTTCCAGAGCAAAAACATCGGTTATGACACGGATTATTTTACCTGAAGGAATGCTTGCCAAAGGCACTGCTTCTGTACTTTTTGTGCTGGCGCCAGCTTGCTGTTCTCCGCCTGCAGCAGGCAAATCTTCAGCGCTGTCAATAACATTTGGGGTTTCGGAGATGATCGTCTGCGGCTTGGGGCCGTAATCAAATTGCCATGCTTCCCAAAGCATATAGGAAATCATCACAAACGCCATGATGAGTACAAATCTAAGATTATCCATTATTTATCTACCAAATTATTCTGGAACTGGTTAATGTCGCCGCTGGAATGAGCATAATAAGTTCAGCAACCGATGCGGTATCAGGTTTGTATTCAAGGAACAGTGACCAGGAATACACTTAAAAACTGGCGAGTTGTTAAAATTATTTATGTACACATTCTCTGTAAAAAGGTGGCATTTTAACAATCGTATGAGAATTAAGGTGAAATCTTTGACGGCCCCATGAAGGTGAATGCTTCTAAGCCATAACGTGAACAGTCCAAAAATCTTCACTGAATTTTTCCGGGCTGGGGATTTATAAAGAGTTTATAAGTCCTAATGCGGGTTATGAACAGGAATCGCATCGATTTACCAGTTTAAGCCAATGCCTTTCCAATGACTTTCTCAAAACAATCGGGGACACATTTGCTGCGTCCCTGCGCGCTAAAACAACAATATCTATATTACTTAAATCTTGCTGCCGTAATCGAAAGTTTTCCCTGACAGTTCTTTTTATCAAATTCCGTGTCACTGCCTTTTTTATATTTTTTTTAGCGATTGCAAGCCCCAATCTGGGATAATCCAGATCATTTTTTATGGCCAACAGTGTAAAATATTTATCTGTTGACTTTACAGGGTTTGCAAACACTTTTTTGTATTCAGCCGGTGTCCGTATCCTTGACTGAACAGGAAAACTAAAGTTTGTCGCCAACAATTAAACTGTCAGAGAAGCGCGGCCTTTTGCTCTACGGGCATTTAATACTTTACGACCGCCTTTTGTCGCCATTCTCGCACGAAAACCATGAGTTCTTGCACGTTTGATTTTACTTGGTTGATAAGTTCTTTTCATTTGCTTGCAGCCTGATTAATGTTTAACAGAAAACGGATAAAAAAGTCCTAGGATGATACTGTAAACGTCTGTATTTTGTCAATTTCTATTCGTCACAAATCATCACTCCCGCATTCGGTGCATCGGCGCCTAATTATTTGCTTTACAGCAGCGTCTGCAAATACCGCCAAACTTTTTCAGCAATTAACACTTGAGCTTTGGCATTGGGATGCAGACCATCATCCTGCATCAACTCTTTAACCAGGGCCACATCTTCTAATATAAAAGGCACGTAAGTTACAGACATTTCCCTGGCCAGCTGAGGATAAACATGATAGAACATTTCTACATAGCGTTTACCGTAATTGGGCGGAATACGCATACTGAGTAATAGTACTTTAGCTCCAAGTTGTTGAGAGCGCTTGATAATTTCGGCCAGATTGGATTTCATAATTTTTGGCGACAACCCCCGCAAACCATCATTTGCACCCAACTCCAGAATCAATAGTACTGGTTTATGTTGCCGTAACACCTGATTAACCCGCGCCAACCCACCCGCTGTGGTATCACCACTAATACTTTCATTAATAATACGATAATGATTATTATGCCGACCCAGCTTTTTCTGTAGCAAAGCGACCCAACCTTGTTGAACTTCCATACCATAACCCGCACTAATACTGTCACCCAGCACGACAATTGATTTAGCGGTAGCAGTGGTTGAAAATATCGTAAGCACAAATACAATCAAAAATTTAAACATGTCAAAAATTCACACTGATCAAGCGATTATTAAAACCAAAAACCTGGGGAAAACCGTCATCACAGCTGACGGTTCATTACCTATCTTGTCATCAGTCGATTTAACAATCAAACGCGGAGACAGTCTAGCCATTGTCGGCGCCTCCGGATCCGGTAAATCCACTCTGTTAAGCTTGCTGGCCGGACTGGATTCTCCCACTACCGGAACAATTATACTGGACGACCATGAATTAACCGAAATGGATGAGGATGGCCGCGCGGAACTTCGCAATCAACGGGTTGGCTTTGTGTTCCAATCATTCCAATTATTATCTGGATTAACTGCGCTGGAGAATGTTATGCTGCCACTGGAGCTTGCTGGCGATAAACAGGCTCAGATTAAAGCTACAGCGCTATTGAACAGAGTTGGATTGAACCAGCGTTTGACTCATACTCCACAACAACTTTCTGGTGGCGAACAACAACGGGTTGCGCTGGCTCGCGCCTTTGTCACCGAACCGGCTATTTTGTTTGCCGATGAGCCGACAGGGAATCTGGACAGTAAAACCGGCGAACACATCATCAATTTACTCTTCGAACTCAATCGGGAAAAACAAACGACATTGGTTCTAGTCACTCATGACCCGGCTCTGGCAAAAAGCTGTCAACACAGCATCAAACTTGAAGCTGGATACCTGCTATGAGTCGTTTTAACCTGGCTTTACGTTTACTGTGGCGTGATGTCCGCTCCGGTGAATTGACATTATTAATTCTGGCCTTGCTCATTGCTATAACCAGCGCCACCGCTATCAGCCTGTTTGCCGATCGACTCCATCGAACCATGACCACCCAAGTCGCCGAATTTCTGGCGGCTGACCTGGTAATTGCCAGCCCTACACCTCTTCCTGAACACTGGTTGAAAAAAGCTCATCAACTTAATCTGAAACAAGCGAAAACAGCTGAGTTTTCCAGTGTGCTGATCGAAAATGACGAGCTTCTGCTGGCTGGCATTAAAGCAGTCAACGACCATTATCCGTTGCGCGGTTATCTGAAAACCATTAACCAGAATTACGATACCGAAAACATCAGACACAGCGGCCCTGAACCCGGTCATGCCTGGGTGGATAAGCGTATTTTGTCAGCACTACAGGTTAAAATCGGCGATCGGCTTACTGTAGGTGAAAAACCGTTGATAATCACTCAGATCATCACTTATGAACCCGACAAACGCGGTGATCTTTACAGCTTGTCTCCAAGAGTGATGATTAACGATAGCGACCTGGTGGCAACAAGGCTATTACAACCGGGCAGTCATGTTCATTATTTTTTCCAGTTCAGCGGCAAACCACAGGCTTTAATGGCCTTTAATCGCTGGATCAAGCCGCATCTCAACCCTTCTCAACGACTACTCGATATTCACGAAGACCGACCGGAACTGGGCGCCGCTATTACCCGGGCTGAACGCTATTTAGGTTTATCCAGTATCATCGTCATTTTAATAGTCGGTGTCGCCATTGCCATGGCAACCAGGCACTATACGGAACGCCATTTTAATGCTACTGCCATTCTACGCTGCCTGGGCTTAAAACAGCATGAAATCCTATGGCTGTATATCAGCCAATTTTTACTTGTAGGCATTGTCACCAGTATTTTGGCTTGTGCCCTGGGTTGGTTAGCACAAAATGCACTATTTCATTTATTAGGTCATTTATTACCGGCTCGAATTGCCGCTCCCGGCATCCTCGCCGTCGTATTCGGCTTTCTGACTGGGCTGGCTATTTTATTCGGCTTTGCCCTGCCTCCATTATTAAGACTGAAACATGTCTCCCCGCTTCGAGCATTACGTCGTGACCTAGAGCCGCTTCCCGTTCGTTCCTGGTTAGTATATGGCTTGGCCATGACTTTAATCGCATTGATGACATGGCGTTATGCCGAAGACCTTAAAATGACCATAATCATAATTGGCGGTGGATTATTGATCACATTACTATTAGGGGGGTTAGTTTATGCCTTATTAGTACAAAGTCGCCAAATTTTGCCCAAACTGAGTCTAAACTGGCGATTCGGACTGCAAAACCTGACACGAACGCCACACAGCAGTTGCACTCAAATTCTGGCTTTCACCATTACTCTGGTCGCCATGCTGTTAACTTTGAATGTCAGAACTGATTTGCTGGACGATTGGCAAAAACAACTACCTGACAATGCTCCCAACCACTTTGCCCTGAATATTTTTCCTGAACAAAAAGATGCTTTGCAACAAGAATTGCAACAACAACATATTGACGACAATCATTTTTATCCGGTGGTGCGTGGAAGATTGATCAAAATTAATGGTGTTGCCGTACAGCAAATCGTTTCCAAAGACTCTCAGGGCGAACGGGCGACGCACCGTGATTTAAGTCTGACTTGGGCCAGAAATATTCCTGAAGATAATAAATTAGCCACGGGTAACTGGTGGCCAGCCGGCCAATCTGGTTTGCTTTCCATTGAAGAAAAACTGGCGAAAAGTCTGAAGGTCAAAGTTGGTGATCAGCTGACTTTTACTGTCGGCAGTCAACAATTTACTGCTTCTGTCAGTAACATCCGCAAAGTAAAATGGGATACCATGAAACCCAATTTTTATATGTTATTTTCGCCGGGCACACTGGATGCCTATGCATATACCTATATCACCAGTTTTTATCTGCCCCCTGAAAAAAAAGCGCTTCTGAACACCTTGATAAAGCATTATCCGGGCACTACGATCCTGGAAGTTGACCTGATACTGAATCAGTTCAAAAGCATTCTTGCCCAATTAACCGAAGCTATTAATTATTTATTGTATTTTGCCATACTGGCTGGATTCACTGTCTTGTTCGCCGCCATTTATTCAACTCTGGATCAACGTATTTACGAAGGCGCATTAATGCGAACTTTAGGCGCCAACCGTAATTTATTAAGAAAAGCCCATCTCATCGAGTTTTCATTATTAGGCTTTTGTGCCGCTTCGTTAGCTATTATCACCTCTGAAGGGCTACTGTTTGCCCTATATTATTTTGTCCTGCACCTTAATTATCAAGCAGATATTAAACAATGGGCAAGTACTTTACTGATTGGCTCTTCATTCGTTGCAATTGCCGGTTATTGGGGAGTACGTAGTGTCGTCAATAAGTCGCCTATGCAAATTTTCCGCGAATTATGAAAAATTTTTTGCGTAGAAAGCATCATATTCATTCTATATTTAATTAGAATGGACTAATCTGTATTTGTGTTTGTCTTTATCACCAAAGTTCAGAAGTTATAGAGGGTATTCCAATGATGAACAAATTAATGTACACCAGTATTCTTTCTGGCAGCTTATTGCTATCTGCCTGCGCCAGTCAAACCGGCTGGACTCCCACTGTCGATCCTTATGGAGATCCTAATGCCTACCGTTTGAATCAGGACACAGCCGAGTGTCAACAACTGGCAAGCCGCGCTTCCGGCGGTTTGGCGACAGAAACAGCAAAAGGCACCGCTGTTGGTGGACTTCTTGGCGCCGCTACAGGCGCTGCATTAGGCGCTATTTCAGGCAATCCAGGTACTGGAGCGGCCTATGGAGCAGCTATTGGCGGAATAGGTGGTGGCGCCAAACAAGGCCTACAATCTGAAGAGCAGTATAAAAGGGCTTATATTAATTGTATGAAACACCGGGGTCACTATACCGTTAACTAATTTGTCAATGGCCAAAAGTGCTGTCAAGACATCAATCACATGGATAGTGATAAATGAAAATTTGGCGCTTAGTAATACGATGGCAGCATTCTTGCTGTCATCCCTGCCTATGTAAATGTATTTATAATGTTTTATGGATTGTAACCACTTCTCCGGCAGTCATTTACTCCAGAAGACACCGTGAACACCTCTATGTCACCTGCACTTTTTCTGCAAACACCTGATATTGAATACTTTTCGTTCAATTAATTACACTGGATCGTTACAATTATTGTTATCCACAAGCAAACAACATCAATTAAGTTTAATAACAACCTGCCGATAAATCAGGCTAAGCAATAAATTACAAATTAAGTCATTAAAAGTCTATACTTTGTTAAAATCATTTGCTGTAACATGCCTTACGGCCTTTAACAAGTACACAAAAAGGCACAGACTATGAGAGTTAATATTACTCCTAATAATAATAATGAACGAAAATTGGCTGAAGAGGACTTCATTGTTTCCAAAACGGATATTACCGGTCGTATCACTTACGCTAATCGTATTTTTATGGATATATGCGGTTATCCAGAACATGAATTATTAGGCGTACAACACAATATTATCAGGCATCCTGATATGCCCCGTGGAGTATTTCGGTTTATGTGGGATACCCTGAAAGCAGGGGATGAGTTTTTTGGTTTCGCCAAAAACCTTTGTGCTGATGGCGGCTTTTACTGGGTATTTGCGGATATTACTCCTGATTATGATAAAAACGGGAAATTACAAGGCTATTACTCCGTCCGCCGTAAACCACCACAGTCAGCCCTTGATGTTCTGATTCCGGTATATAAAGAAATGCTGGCAATAGAAAAAAGATCCCCTACCAAAAAGAAAGCACCAGATGAGTCCATTGCTTATCTGGTTGATGTGGTTAATCAAAGTGGTGCCAAAAGCTATAACAGTCTTGTCTTGAACCTATTTAAACCCAATGGTGTTATATGAAAAATTCCAACGCCAACATTCCTTTTCTTGCCACTAAGGTCAATTACGCTGTTACCGGTATTTTTATTTTTATTTTTACGCTATTTGGTGTCAGTATTTATAACGATGGTTTTTCATGGCTAATACTTTGCTTGTCCCTACCCATTCTGATTATTGCCATTTATATTAAAAAAACAGCCCGGCAAGCTCTTGGTGTCCTGGAAACAATACAAAAAGTTTTATTACGCACCAACCAAGGTGAACTCTATCATCGCATTACCGGAGCCAAAGGAATGGGAGAAGTCGGCAAGGTCGCCTGGGAATTAAATGAAATGCTGGATATTATGGAGTCCTATTTTAAGGAAATAAATACCTGCTTTGAACAGGCATCAAAGGGCAATCATGAACGTTATGCTTTTTCTGACGGTTTTCCCGGCTTGCTGAAGAAATCAGCACAAAATATCAATAGCGCACTTCATCACATGAATGAAAATGAAATATTGATGGTTAAAAATCGCCTGTCCGCTGGTTTACACAATCTTAATACCAGTAATTTGCTGGACAACTTGAAAGCCAATCAAAATGACCTGCTAAATATTACCGAACAAATGCAGAAGGTTGAAGATATTGCCAGCGAAACCGGAGATAGCGCCGACAAAAGTCTTTCGACTGTCGATACCATCAGCTCATCTTTAATTCATATTAATGACAATATTCATTCTGTCAGCAACGTCATTACTGCATTGATTAATGATAGTAAAAAAGTCACCGAATCTCTTTCCATGATTACCGGCATTGCCGATCAAACCAATTTACTGGCGCTGAATGCTTCTATTGAAGCCGCCCGAGCCGGCGAACATGGTCGCGGCTTTGCTGTTGTCGCCGATGAAGTCAAAAACTTATCTGAACACACTAAAAATGCTGCAATGGAAGTCTCTCAGACGCTGACATCCTTTAATCAGCGAGTTGAACAAATGCACCAGGAAGCTGAAAGCTCTGCCCATCTTTCACAGGAAATCATGGATCAAGTCACCTCATTCAGACATCAGTTTTCAGGGCTATCGGAATCAGCCAAAGAATCAATTAGTTACATTTCCTATGCCAAAGATAAATCCTTCGCGTTGCTAACCAAACTGGATCATATTATCTACAAACAAAATGGTTATATTGCCATTGAAAATACCGAAGACTGTCCTCAATATCATGCCATTGCCGTGGACAACCATAATTGTCGCTTGGGAAAATGGTATGACAATGGAATAGGTCATGAAAAATTCCGAAATACCGGCGCATACGCTAAACTCGCTACTCCTCATGCTGACGTGCATCATTTCACTCAGGAAGCTTATAATGTTTCCCGGGGAAACTGGGTTGATCAGCCTGAATTACTGGAGAATATTTTATCGCATATGGAACATTCCGAAAATGCCAGCACAGATGTGATGACTTATATAGATTTAATGGTAGAAGAAAAGCACAGCTCTACAAATCAGGATATGGCAAACTGATATGAGGAGGGGTGTCGTCCCTGGCACAAAGGGCGTAGTGAATCATCTTCCATGAACATTCGATTGACGGCATCCTTGCCGCTCACTTTATTTTAAATCAGCGATAAATATAAACCACAAATACATAAACAATTACATTGATTATCTGGCGCCTTCCCTTATTTTTATTTCATGGCCACTGTAGTTCCTCAAAACGCCGGTCTGATCCAGGTTATAATCATTCTTATCATAATAAATGCCACTAAGTTTACGTTTAAATTCGTTTGTTACTTTTCTGGCATCAAATTTATTTTCTACTACACGTGGCGTAATAATTGCGATTAACTCGTCTTTAATTACTGTTTTTTCCTGTTTGCCAAATAACCAGCCTATATAAGGGATATCCTTCAAAACAGGTATACCATTATTACTATAGGTATGTGATTCTTTCATCAATCCACCCAATACAATGCTTTCACCACTAATTACCGCAACAGTACTTTTTATCTGCCGCTGAATAATAGTCGGTGAGTCGATATTTGACCCTGATGCAGCTTGTTTACCAACTTCATCAACTTTTTGATCGATTTCAAGAATGACAACCCCATTCGCATTCACTCTCGGTTTTACAGTCAGAATAACCCCGGTATCACGCATTTCAATACTGCTTGTTTGAATTGGATCTAAAGAACTATTGGTATTCGTTGCTTCCGCAGTTCTAATCGGAACCTGATCACCTACTTTTATCGTTGCTTTTCTATTGTTTAACACCATGACAGAAGGCGTAGATAGAACATTAAGCTTGTTATTTTTGGCCAACGTATTAAATAACAAACGGATTTGATTACCGTTATTGAGTACACCGTAAGAAAACCCTCCAGTAGAAGCTGCGGCAATAGCATTTCCTACACTGCTCAACAAGCCTGTCCCTTTGTAATTACCGCCTAAGCCATTGTTAAAAACCCACTGCACACCATGCTCAAAACCATCAGTCAAACTTACTGAAACAATAGTTGCATCAATCAGTACCTGTAATGGCATTACATCCAGTTTCTTGATAATTTTATTCAAAATCCGGTATTGTTGAAGTTGCGCCATTATAATCAATGAGTTATTAGGCTCATCGGCAATAATATTGACACCTTTTAAATGCATATTAAAATTATTTGCTTTATTCTGCGAGCTATTATTTACTTTTGTAGTTTTGTTACTGATTGTCGCCACTCTTTGTCCCGGTGCTACAGACGGAGGTCGCTTTGATGACGACGAGATGCCACGAATAATCGAGTTTAATGTAGCTGCCAACTCGACAGCATCAACATGCTGGACTCTATAAACAACAAATCCGCCTTCATCTATACCATTTTGTTGTATATCCAGTCTTTTTATCCATTTTTCTATTTCTTGTAAATAATATTTTTGTTGTGAAATAACTAAAATTGCATTTAAATGCTTTATCGCAATTAATCGTAAGACTCCTGAAAGCGGACTTTTTTCACCTTTATTAATAATTTTTTCAATATCAGCTATAGCATTACCCACTTCAATATTTTCTAATGGGTATAAACCAAATGACATCCCTGCAATATAGTTCACATCAAAGGTATTAATAAGATCAACTATTTTTTCTAATTCACTTCTTGTACCTGCAACTAATAATATATTTCGGGCAGGATCAATTTTAATAATTGCGTTATTGGGGACAACCGGCTTTATAATTTCGGCCATATCTATCGCCCCTACATATTTTAAAGGAATAACTTTTATTTGATACCCAGGATGTATTTTTTTGCTATCCAACAAGGATGTATTAGCTATTTTTAGAGCTGTTGATCCAGGCTCTATTCTATAGATACCATCCTGTTTGATTAATACTGCATTATTAACCCTTAGCAACATCTCTAAAGTAGGTAGCAACTCTTGCTTATGTAGTGGCTGTGTGGTTTGTAAGGTTACTGTTCCAGCAACCTTGGGACTTAGTACATAATTTTCATGCAGCATATCACTGAGAATAATTTTAATTACTTCACTAATATCTGCAGCATCAAAATTCATTGAATATTTGCCATCAGCATGATTTTTTGGCAATATTTTTTTTGATTTTTTAGAAAAAAATTTACCACTTCCGATATATTCTTTACTTTTAGTGGTTTTAATATCTGTTTTTATATCATCGCTGTTATCTAATTGCGAAAACATAAGCCTATCTTCAGTTTTTGTTTTATCAGATTCTGAACCAATCTGTTCTTTCGTCATTTCTTCAATAGGTATTCTAATACCTACATTTGGCCCAAGATGATAGTTGTAAGATTCACAAGAAGTTAACAAAAAACCACTGATAATCACTAAGCCTGTAAAGCCAATATGCTTTCTACTAAAGTTCATTACTTACTTTTTAATTTTTTAAAAAAGGGTTTGTTTGACGTGACTGTTTATTTTTTTTAGGTATATCTTTCCTTTGATTTAGCAAAAAAATTTCTTCTATTTTATCGTCTTTAGAAATAACAACACGATCACTTTTTATTTCTTTTATTGTCCGGCCATTTATTTCATCTCCTGGTTTAAAGCGTATATATTTATCTTCAGGTGAGTTGCTTTTTTCATTATAAAATAATGAATAAATAGTATCAGGTGTATTTATAATACCAATCAGCTTTAAATCAATTTCCTTTGTTACTTTTTTTATTGCACCTGCTGACGACGCTTCACTTTCTTCGCTTGCTATTACAGGATGTCTGCTTTTGAAAAACAATGGCTTCATGACTATATTGTGATAGTCGATTATAGCCTGCTTACTAAAATGATAGTTTGGAATATCTTGTATCTCAAACTCCGCACTTTTTACATCTTTTAGCTCTTCTAACAACTGGGCACGATAATTTTTTCCAAAATAGTATTGAGTTACTATTAAGGATAGTAAAACCACATTAACCATTATGAATAAAAATGTCAGTAAATATTCCCATCTAGTCTGCCACATTTTCTTTCCCTCTCATGTAACTAGACACTTGTATAGATACTGTCACTTTTCCGCTTTCTTCAATTTGACGCGTTTTCCTGTTACGCTTACCGGGCTTCGGGACAATGCTGATATCCTCAATACTCATTAAAGGCTTTTCAAATTCAATATCATATAAAAGACTTCTTAGCATTTCCATATTGCCAGTTAACCTTATTTTAACAGCAATACGTAACAGTTCTCCCTGCTCCTTATTAGGCAAAACTTGAGTACTGCTCAAATCACCGCCAGCACGTTGAACCATACCTTTAAGACGTTTCTGTAATTCTGCAGCTACAAGTGAGGGGGTATTCTGGGTATAATAATAGCCTAATTCATTTAAATCTTTTCTTCCCTGCTCGATTTTTTTCAGGATTTTATCACGACTCGCTATAATTTTTTCATAGCGTTTAATACGAAAAACCTGATTATCAATTTCATCCAGATTTTTATTTAAGGCGTTATACCAGGGCATAAATATAATTATGCCCAAGATAATTATTATGCCGAATAATAATCCAATCGCCAGCCACTTTTGTTGAGTATTATTCAGCTTCACTTTGTTCTTTTCTTACTTCAATTGAAATTTTAAATCTCTCCAGTCCTGTTTTGTTATCCTTTGTAACAGGTGAGGTAAACCTGACATTGTGAAACCATTCCATTTTTTCCAAAATCCCAATCAAATTGGATGCGCTGCCAGATTCTCCAATAATTTGTAAAGTGTTGTTAACATAGTGGAGCCTTGATACCCAGGTATCGTCGCCTAATACATCGCTTAGCTTATCTATAATTTCAAGCATTGGAGGTGCGGCTTTTTTCCTGTCTATGACTTGTTGTGTTGCCTGATATAAATAATCTATCCCTTTTTTAGAATCCTCAATTTTAAACGCTATCTGCTCTACTTTGCGCGAATATTTTTTTAATTCTTGCAAACCATCGGCTGTCTTGATTAAAGGCATCGCCATTACTGTTATTAACAAAATTAAAGTTAAAAATACAGATCCAAACAGAATAAATAATGGTGTTTTATTTGCTTTTCTACATAATTCCTGAGGTAATAAATTATATCGGGTATTTTTTTTAGTAGGTCTTACAATCTGTATCTCCGAATCAGAAAATGAAGGTTTTAATCCTAATGTCAAGCAACTTTTATACATTGAATCTAATGTTGACTTTTTAACCAGAATTAATATCAAATGTATATGCGGTTGTTTTTTTTCCTGTTCTACTTTGATAAAGTCAAAATAAACCTGATCCTTACTAAATGGCGTATACCGATCCAGTTCATAACTCATTACCTGGGATAAATTTTCTTCTGATGCCAATGGTAAAAAAACATCTTGTATAACTGATAGCTGTTTAGGAACGCGTAAAACAGTTTCTACATTTTTATAAGGAATTTTTCTTTCTATCAAATCATGTAACCTTTCTTTTTCCAAGGCATTAAATTCAAATGTACCCAATAGAGTTTCCTGATCGTTATTAATATAACTTATCCGGGCAGAGTCAGGGTTAATTTCGACAACTAATAAACTATTGCTTCTACTTAGCGCCTCATGAAACTTTTTTGGTAAAATAAAACTTAATTGCTGTCCCCACCATTTAAAGAAAAGCAATACATCAATTTCCGCATCTAATTTCAACATTTTTAATTTAATACCCGATCATTATTTACCGGCAAAAATAATGATGTCATATGATAATCATTTATCCATTTTAAAATTTTAAATGGTAAACCATTTTTTGCCTGTCCTTTCTGTATAATTGCCATAACTTGTTTTGTAATTTCATAGTCAATTACGACTTCAGCTACTATCCTATAAACATTAATTTTATTCGTGTTACCTTGGTACCAGTCAGGTTGTGTAACTGCCTCTGAATTCCGTTCACTATTTATTCTTTGTTGTATATAACTATCAACCATTTCTTCATTTACATCAGCTAATGTTAATAATACTTCTCTAGATGCAACTACAGGGTTTATCTTAGGGCTATTAGAATAAATGGTGATCATGTTTTCTATACGTTCAAATATTTCAGGCGTCATACCTATTACCATCTGTAATTCTTCAATACTGGTAAAAGGGGCGTTACGAGGGGCATATTTCAAATCCGCTTCAGCATATTGCTGTTTTTCAGCACCATTAATTCGGTGTAAATCATTTTTATCACGCCAGTCCAATATTGCATCACTGAGACTTTCAGCTATTGAGTCATCTATATTAATTAACTGAAATAACCGTTGTAATTGGCTTTTTTCTGCTTGGTTAATATCTATTTTTCCTGATTCATCAGCTATTTGAATACGTATTCTCTTTTCTGAAAAATTTATTTCATATAGGCTGTTATTCGCCTGCCAGGCAATTTTGGAATTATCGTGTAATAACATTAAAATTGCATAATAAATGCCCGCTTCAGCTGAAGCTGAAGCTTCTGCATTTTCCTTTAATCCTGAAATAATTGCTGTTTCCCGTTGTATGGTTAAAGCAAAGCTACTGGCCATAATAGCTAATAAGGTTAACACCCATAACACCAGAATAAGAGCAAAGCCTTTATTCTTTCTCATGGACTTATAAATTTTCCATTTCTTATGCCGAACGGGTTCTGACTGGTTCCAGCGCCATTATTAGCAGTTGCATTAACCTTTAAAGCAACTATAATCTGTGGCCATATTTCCCCGTCAGTGAGTTCAATATCAATCTTGACCAAATCAGGTAAGCTGTATTTATTTATCCATTTATTTTGCCATATCGGTTCACTATTCATGGTATCCGATCCAAAATAAGAAAAATGCAGAGCCTGTATTTTTTTTAAAATAACAACCTGTTCCGTATTCCATATTTCCCCTTCACTTTGAGGAAAAAAGGGTTTAATATCAACAAGCAAATAATTTCCTTCTTCCTTATTGGCAGATTTTTCTACTGTCATCTTAAATAGCTGTAAACCTAATCGCTTTGCACTGATCGGCATTGAAGCCACAAACTGTATAAACTCTTCATCCCCCTGAAATGAAAACTGCTTTTCTTTTAAAAAAACATTGTCTAAAGGTAGAGTAGCCTGTAATTTACTCTGTAAAAAATGTTGAATAACAGCAGCCTGGCTCACTTGGGTTATTTTCTCCTCGCCGGCATTCCAGTTCTGTACACAAATTCTTAGACTTGCAAATAATAACAACATCATAATACTTAAAATACTCATCCCGATTAATACTTCTAATAAAGTAAAGCCGGTCTGTTGTTCTTTTAAGACATTTTTTGCCATATTATTTATTTTCTGAAATATATGGTTGTATCACTCCCTGTTTCAAATGAGTTAAAAAGCCAATTGAATATGGAATTATAGTGAAAAATATGACTTTCACAGTACCGGGGAACATGCATGGAATAACTTTGATAATCCGGTAATTGATTTTTATGACTTATACCGCCCTTAAACATTATTTTTTAACCGATAGCCTGATTGATGTTAATTCAATATTCCGGTTTTTTTCTCCGGCCAGCCATTCAACAGTGATCGTTATCTGGTATGGAAGAATATTAAGTGGTTCAAAATCCAAAGCGTCTACTTGTTGTTTCCAATAAAATTTGTTATCAACTATTCCCTGTTTGACCCCCTCTTGCAAATCATCTTCTATACCTGCAGAAGCCAGTTTTGATTGCGCAATAATGATTGCGCGCTGATATTCTTCAGAAACTATTGCCCGTCTCAAGCCTCCTGAAAAAATATTCAATAATATAGTGATAGACAGCGCTAAAATGGAAAACGCCATTAAGATTTCCAGTAAGGAAAAACCTTGCTGGAAAAGAGGGGGGTTAAATTTCATCAATATCTACCTGACCAGTTAACCAGTTGACATTTAATTGCCTTTTATTTTCGGTTAACTCCAAGGTTATTCTCCCCCCCGTTGAGGAACCATCAGAAAAAAAACTAATTCCACCCTGTTTGTCACCGGTAATTTGTGACTGGGCAATATCTAAAGTAATTTCAATATCACTGGATAATTTATATCTCTTTTTTTTATCGGAGATTTGATAACTATTATCTTGTAAATTAAAAACAACACGGGTTTCTTTTCTATGCGTAAGTGCATGACCACGAGCAAACCTTAATGCTGAAGCAATCTCCCGCGCCGCACTGTTCAAAGTCGTTACTTGATTTCCTGAACCGATATTGGAAGCTACCACAGAAACGGCCATGGTGATGATCACCATCACTAATAACAATTCAATCAGAGTAAACCCTTTTGCTGACCAATTTGGATTTATTCTGTTCCGAATGTTTATTCCCAACTATTAATATCCTGATCTTCACCTTCGCCATTTCGTGCATTATCCGCACCTAACGAATATAAATCAAAACGACCATGCTCACCGGGAGAAACGTAATGGTAATCATATGCCCAAGGATCTTGAGGTATTTTATTTTTTCGTAGATAAGGACCGTTCCAGGATCGTGCACTGGCTGGCTTTTCAACTAAAGCCCGCAAGCCTTCTTCAGTCGTTGGATAACGACCAACATCCATGCGATAAATATCTAAAGCACCTGCCAAATCCTCAATCTGTACCCTGGCTGCTTTAGTTTTTGAACCGCCCAGATGCTTCATGACTTGTGGCCCAACCAAACCTGCCAAAAGACCAATAATAGCCAACACAACCAATAACTCAATCAGAGTAAAGCCTTGTACCCGTTCTCTATTTTTTTTCATTATAAAATTCATCTTTCTTCAGTTATATTTAAAATGCTAGATCATTTACACTCAAAA
Source organism: uncultured Methylomarinum sp. (assembly GCA_964397365.1). Classification (GTDB taxonomy): domain Bacteria; phylum Pseudomonadota; class Gammaproteobacteria; order Methylococcales; family Methylomonadaceae; genus Methylomarinum. Next base: position 22,241 of record CAYNIU010000021.1, read on the forward strand.
TAGCAGATAAAATCGAAATAATAATACCCGCAATTAACAATCCCAAGGTTACAATCAGAATGGGTTCCAACATTGCCAACATACGTTCTATTGTTATTTTAAGTTGCTTGTCATACGTTTTAGCGGTTCTTTCCAACATCTCTTCCATTTTTCCGGTTTCTTCACCCATTTTTATCATCTGTGTTGCCATTTTGGGAAATTGCCCCGATGCTATTAATGCACTGGACATATCTTTGCCTTGTTTAAGGTTTTCTTCGGCTTCCGATACCGCCTGCACTAAAACAAGATTATTCAATGTTCCTTTGACAATACCCAGGGCTGTTAGAATGGGCACACCATTAGAGAGTAAAGTTCCCAAAGTACGGGTAAAATTAGTGGTATTCATATTACGGATTATCTCTCCGAACAGAGGAAGTGATAAAATAACCCGATCCCAACGCGCTTTCCTGGGGCCAATATTTAATTCATAGCGCATACCAAAAAAAACGCCACATCCCATTATAAACAAAATCCACCAATAACTTTGCAGCCACTCCGCCATCCCCACTACAATTTGTGTAGACAAAGGCAATTCTTTACCCGCACTTTCAAACATTTCCGTAAATTGCGGAACAACAAAAGTGAGCAGTAAAAAGACAGAACTCAACGCCATAACCACAAGGATTGTAGGATATATTAAAGCGGTACTCACCGTATCCTTTAATTCTTTTGACTGTTCCAAATATTCGGATAACTGTCCTAATACCACATCAATACTTCCGCCTGCTTCTCCTGCTCGCAGCATATTTATATAAAAACGGGAAAAAGCGTTGGATTCGGATTCCAAAGCATCAGCCAGATTTACCCCGCCTTTTACGCGTTTTAACACTCTTTTTATCAGATCATATGTTTTACTGTCCTGATCAATAAGATCCATTAAAACCACTAATGACCTGTCCAAAGGTAAACCCGCTTGTAAAAGTGTTGCCAACTCTTGAGTAAAAGAGACAATTTCTTTTTGGGTCAGCCCATCATGACCTTGTTGAATAGAAAATAAATGAGTGAATTTAAATCCCGCCAATGAAACTTTGATTGGAATCAAACCATCTGCCTGCAACAGCGCAACTAAAGTCTCTTCATCTTTAGCTTCTTTGCTTCCCTCTTGTATGATCCCTTCCGAATTAACTGCTTTATAGGAAAATAAAGTCACATCAAATTTCCGTTGTCACCCGTAAGACCTCATCCAAAGTAGTCAATCCTTTCACAACTTTCGCCAAACCATCCTGATATATGGTCAGCATTCCTCCCGCCACAGCTTCTTCCTGAATCAATCCCGACTCTTTATGTTCCATGACCATTTTTCTTAAACTATCGTTCATTACCAAAAATTCAATAATTGCCAGTCTTCCGCTATACCCTATATCACCACATTCTTTACAGCCAGTGGCCTTATACAATATTAATTCATCATTTTTCAGAAAGCGTGTTAATCCTTTTTCTTCAATAACTTCTGGTAGCGGTTGATACGGTTCCCGACAATGCAAGCATAATTTTCTGACCAGTCTCTGAGCCAAAATACCATTGACAGTAGAAGTCAGAAGATAATCATCCAACCCCATATCCAATAATCTTGCAAGTGCGCCGGCAGCATCATTCGTATGCAAAGTCGATAACACCAAATGCCCCGTCAATGCTGATTGCACTGCAATTTTTGCGGTTTCTAAGTCGCGCATTTCCCCAATCATTATAACATCAGGATCTTGTCTGACTATGGATCGTAAAGCGCTGCTAAAGGTCAATCCTATTTTAGGCTTGGCTTGAATTTGATTGACCCCGTTCAATTGATATTCAACAGGATCTTCAATAGTGATAATCTTTTTTTTCGGGGTATTGAGATGACTTAAAGCGGTATACAATGTTGTGGATTTACCGCTTCCTGTAGGGCCGGTTATCAAAATAATACCGTGTGGTTTACTTAAAACTTCAATAAATTGTCGTTGGTTGAACTCTTCAAAACCTAATGCAGCAAAGTCAAAAACAACATTTTCTTTATCCAACAGCCGTATAACCACACTCTCACCATACATTGTCGGCGTTGTGGAAACCCGTAAATCAATTTCTTTGCCTTGCATTTGTATCTTGATTCGACCATCTTGCGGCAATCGTCGTTCTGCAATATTTAGCTTGGCCATCAGCTTTATTCTGGAAATCACCGCCGCTGTCGCTCCAGCTGATGGCCCTTCTATTTGTTGTAGTACCCCGTCAATACGCAAACGTATTATCAGCGAATCTTCGAATGGTTCAAAATGAATATCAGACGCTTTCGTCTCAAGAGCTTTCTGAAAAATAAGATTGACCATGCGGATAACCGGTGCTTCGCTAGCTAAATCTTTTAAATGTTCGATATCATCCAGCGCTTCGTTAGCTTCCAAATTACCGGTAATCTGATCCATTTGTGATTTACCCTCACCATACTGGCGTTCTATCGCTTTATCAATTTCAGACAAAATACCAATTTTTACCTCTATTGCGGTATCACATTGCAATCGTAGCGATTGCTCGATGAACTCATTTTCAGGATCCATAACCGCAACAACAAATTTTTTTTCATCAGCTACAATTCCCACCACATGAAATTCTTTTAAAAACCGTATTGAAACTTCATCCGGCAAAATAGGAATTTCTGGATACTCCTCCTTGGTGACAATACTGTATCCTGTCAATTTAGCCAATGCATTAGCGACATCTTTTTCAGAACATAGCCCTAGTTTTATCAACAGCAAAGGCAAGCCGGTATCTTGCATTTGCTGTTTTATCTTGGTTACTTTGTTTAAGTCATTTTCACGTAGCGACTGCTGAGCAACAAGTGTTTCGATAAATTTCTGATATTTCATGTAGTCAATTTATAAGTCACTAACAAAGCTGATTTAAACTCCATCCATTATAGTTATTAGTATTCAACAACGATAATGCCGATTACCCTTACTAATACCAGCGCCAACCATGTCTATTAAAGAATAGACACATAGAACGGATAAACAAAAAAATATGTCTGATCCCTTTTTTGGCTGCCTGTCCACCAAAATGAATAATTTTTACATCAGGCACATAGGCCAAATCACCTAATTGTTGTAATTTTATCGACAGATCAAAGTCTTCAAAATATAAAAAAAATTTTTCCGAGAAACCGCCGACCGCTTCAAATGTCTGTCGTCGCAATAGCATAAAACACCCACTGACAATAGGAACCGTAACAAGTTCAAGCTTTTCTGTTTTGCCTTTTAACTCGTACTCAGCTAAACGCCGGGCGAAAAATTGTTGCCCCCATTTAGGTGAAAATCCACGAAGAAACAGATCAAAAACGGTAGGATATAATTTACACAGATATTGTCGTTTTCCATCTTCAGAGCAAGCATAAGGTGAAACCAGAACAATTTGCGGGTGATTTTGTAAATAATTCAAGGCTACTACTAAAGCATGTTCATCTAAAATAACATCAGGGTTCAATATTAAATGATATTCATGTCGGCTCAGCTTAATCGCTTGATTATGACCTATTGCAAAACCGAGATTTTTTTTTGATCGAATAAACTTTACAGGTCTTGACCAGACTCGCTTAATTAACTGCTCAAGGTTTTCTTCTCTATCTTCAACACTGTTATCGAAAATAATCAATAAGACCTCATAGCTTTCTTCAACAGATAATTTATCTACGGCTGTTGTCAAGCTTTCAAGCGCAGAAATCAATATCTTTATGTTTGGCTTAAAAATAACTATTGATATAGCTATTGATTTCATTAATTATAATCCCTTAATATTTAATGATGGCTGTAGTCATTATCATAGTCATGCCTTAAGTTCAGTTTAAAACTGGAAAAATCACTTGCTTTTCTGATTTTAGCACAAGCTGTTAAATCCAAGGTGCTTCACAGATAATTGCTTCTGCATTCAGCACCTCCATGTGCTTCAAAATACCTGTGAGTGATGCTGTTTTTTACGTTTTCTGAATGACAATATCAGGAAATTTACTACTGTAATCCTTACTCCTTAATGCTAATCTTGCGGCCATTTTCCGGGCAATAGACCGGTAAATATCAGCCGCTCGGCCATCAG